>WHTS01000009.1:1667-94389 GCA_009377585.1 Betaproteobacteria bacterium | reverse complement strand
CGGTACCGGCAGCTTGCAGCATCTGGGATGGGAGGTCCTCGCCCAGATGACGGGTGCGAAATTCAACCATGTACCCTACAAGGGTGGCGCTCCGGCGATCGTCGCCACGCTTGCGGGCGAAGTTCAGATCGGCTTCATCACGCTCACCAGAGCAAGACCGCACCTGCAGGCCGGACGCGCCCGGGCGCTGGCCGTCACGTCGCGCGAGCGCATGCGCGCGATGCCGGACCTGCCGACGATCGCCGAGCTGGGCGTGCCTGGTTACGAGCTCAATCAGTATTACGGCGTCGCGATCACCGCCAAGGCACCGCCCGCGATCGTCAGAAAGCTGAGCGATGGTATCGCCGCGGCCGTCAGGGCGCCGGATGTCGCGCAGCGGTTCGAAGCCGATCGCTGGACCCTGGTCGGTTCGACTCCGGATCAGTTCGGCGCGGTCATCCGTGCGGACCTGGAGAAGTGGACCAAGGTGATGAAAAACATCGGTCACGCGCTCAACTATTGATAGCGCCGTTTCGAAACATCGACCCAACGTAAACCTATGGCCAGGACACCGGACTACTTCAAGGGCAAGACGATCGCGATTACGGGCGCGGGCAGCGGGATCGGCAGGGCGACAGCCATGATCTTCGCGCGCGAGGGCGCACGCGTCGTCTGTGGGGATATCAACGAGGCAGGCGGCCAGGAAACCGCGCAGCTGGTCACGGCCGCGGGCAGACTTGGGGCCCCGCTGCTTACTCAGGCCGGCGTAAGCTCGGATACTGCCTTCAGGCGGTTTCCAATTGCGCGCTCTGCAAGCTTGAGGTCATAGGTGGCCTGCAGATTCAGCCAATACTGCGGTGACTGAGCGAATGCGCGAATTGGGCTTGCGATATGGCCCTTTCCTCGAGGATCTCTCGAAGAAACTCTCCCGGATGAATCGCTGGCAAACCATTCCCGATCATGTGACGCTCTGCCAGCGAGTCCGGCGCCGCCAACGTGGTTGGCGCCAGCGTGTTTTCGGCAACGATGGTGCTGCTGTATCTCGTGTCGACGCTGTACCACGCTCTGCCGGCCGGGCGCGCCAAGCGTGTCTTCATGAAGCTCGACCACGGCGCAATCTGTGTATTCATTGCCGGCAGCTATACGCCGTTTGCCCTGGGTGCGCTGCGCGGTGCGTGGGGGTGGACGCTCTTCGGCCTGGTGTGGGCGCTCGCAGTCTTCGGGGTGACGATGAAGGCATGCGACCGGCTATCGCATCCCTGGCTTTCGACGGGTCTCTACCTCGTCATGGGCTGGCTTGCACTCATCGCGGCCGTGCCGCTGGTCGAGCGGGTGCCGCTGCCCGGCGTGCAATTGGTCGTGGCCGGAGGCATCGCCTACACGGCGGGCGTCGTATTCTTCGTGCTGGATTCGCGCTTCCGCTACGCGCACGCGATCTGGCATGGCTTCGTTGTTGCGGGCAGCAGTCTTCATGTCTTCGCGGTGCTGCATTACGCCGCGTGACCAGTCGCCTACGTCATGGTCTAACTTCGGTGTTCCGCGGCCCGGGCGCGCGCTCCTCAGGGTACAGCTGCCGGCCGGCTGTATCGATGATCGCGACGCTCAGGGGTCTGAGCGCCGCGGAGATTGGCCGCACGGCGGCACGTTGCTCCCCGGCTTTCTTGCTTGCAGGGCGCGTCGCCCCTGTCCCCGCTGTTACTGCCTCGCCGCGCTCGGTTCCTCCTGCGCAACGATCACCATCCAGCCCACACCGAAGCGATCGGCCAGCATGCCGAAGCGAGGCGAGAAGAACGTCTTGGTGAGCGGCATCTGCACCTGACCGCCTTCGCTCATCGCGGCGAACACGCGATCGGCTTCGGCTTCCTCGCGCACCGCGATCGTCAACGCGAATCCCTGGAAGCTCGGGCGTCCTTCGCAGCGGCCGTCGGAGGCCATGATCAGCGTGTCGCCGACCTTGAAGGCTGCGTGCATCACCTTGTCGTCGGCGCCCGGCTGCGCGCAGCCCTCTTGCGGCGGTTCGGGGCTGTCCTTGAAGCGCATCAGAAACGTGGTCTCGGCGCCGATCGCGCTGCGGTAGAACGCCAGTGCTTCTTCACAGCAGCCATCGAAAAACAGATAGGGTTCGACGTACATTGTTGATGTCTCCTCGTTGGTAAATGGGTAAATTGGGACGCACACGGTAAATTGGCGGTAAATTGGGACGCACACAATTTCCATAAACGACCGTATGAAGTACTACGCACGGCGGAACGAAATTGTGTGCGTCCCAATTTACGGTGAAGCCCGCAAGGCTATTTCGGCACGCCGAGCGCGCTGCGGGTCTGCGCGTCGTCGGCGACCGGGCGGATTTCCACGCAGCCGTAGCGCGCCCCCGGTATTCGTGCCGCGATCTGGATCGCTTCGTTGAGGTCGCGCGCCTCGACGATGTAATAGCCGCCGAGCTGTTCCTTCGTTTCGGCGTAGGGGCCGTCGGTCGCGGTCACGCGGCCTTGGCGCACCCGCACGGTCACCGCGGTTTCCGGTGGCTGCAGCCGGTTGGCGGTGAGGAATTGGCCGCCGGCACGCAGGTTCTCGGTGAATTCGCGGTACTCCTCGAAGTGCGCGGCCGCCTCGGCGGGTGCGAACCGCTCCATCCAGGTTTCCGCGCAGATGAGACAGAGGTATTTCACGGGCTTCTCCTGGCAAATTGCATTCCCTAGTCGTTGCCGACCTTCCGGAATCGACAGCGGGCGAGAGGAATTTCGCCAGTCTGTGCTCCGGCAAGGAAGCCGGAAGGTCGCGGCTAGCTTGGGGGCGTCGACCTCAGGGCAGCGATCCGCATTTTTAGAAAGCGCCGCTCCGGCTCCTGGCGAGCGAGCTTGAGTGCCCGGGTGTAGGCAGTGAGCGCATCGTCGTCGCGTCCGAGGCGGCGGCAGAAATCCGCCCGGGCCGCATGCGCGAGGTGGTATTGCATGAGCTCGCCGCGAGCGAAAATGGCATCGACCAGCTCCAGTCCGGCAGCCGGTCCGTCGCGCATCGAGATCGCCGCCGCCCGGTTCAGCTCGATGATCGGCGAAGGCTCGATGCGCGCCAGGACGTCGTAGAGGCCGACGATCTGCGCCCAATCGGTATCGGCCGATGACAACGCCTCGGCATGCACCGCCGCGATCGCCGCCTGGATGGCGTAGGGACCGTATCCGCGCAAGGCAAGCGCCCGTTGCACCAAGACGATACCTTCGCGGATGTAGTCGCGGTTCCAAGCCGAACGATCCTGATCTTCGAGCAGGACCAGGTTACCCGCAGCGGAAGTACGCGCCTCGCGCCGCGACTCGTGCAGCAACATGAGCGCGAGCAGTCCCATGACTTCGGGTTCCGACAGGAGCTCCAGCAGCAAGCGGCCGACCCGGATTGCCTCGCCGGAGAGATCGTGCCGCGTCAATGCCTCACCGGCGGATGCGTAATATCCCTCGTTGAACACCAGGTAGATCGTGCGCAGGACGCTATCGAGCCGTTCCGGCAACTCCGCGCGCGGCGGAACGCGGTAGGGAATGCGTGCGTCGCGGATCTTGTTCTTGGCGCGTACGATGCGCTGCGCGAGCGTAGCCGGGGTCGTGAGGAATGCGCGCGCGATCTCCTCGGTGGTGAGCCCGCACACTTCCCGCAGCGTGAGCGCAACCTGCGCGTCCGAGGGCAGCGCGGGATGGCAGCAGGTGAAGATGAGCCGCAGGCGATCGTCTTCCAGCTCTTCCCTGTCGGCATCGGGCCCCGGCTCCGCCGCGTCTTCGAGCTCGATGGCGAGCTCGGCAGCCGCGGCGTCGAAGCGGGAGCGGCGCCGGATCTTGTCGATGGCCTTGAAGCGGCCCGTGGACACGAGCCAGGCGCGCGGGTTGGCGGGGATGCCGTCACGGCTCCATTGCTCCACCGCGGCGATGAAAGCGTCGTGCAGCGCTTCTTCCGCGATGTCGAAGTGGCCGAGCAGACGGATCAACGTGGCGAGCACGCGCCGCGACTCGCTGCGATAGATCGCGTCGACCGCCTGGCGGATGGGTATGTTCACTTCCACGTCCTCGGGGTTCGCTAGGGCAACCGTGAGGGCGAAGCCTAAAGGCGGATGGCGCAAAGGGGAAGAGGGAAAGCGGCTACCATCGCGGGTCGGAACTGGCGAGGGCGGTCATGTTCGTTCTGGGCGACCCGGGGGCGACGCTCGCCGGGCTCGCGATCATCGTCTTCGGCTATGTCGTCTTCGGCTTTACCGGCTTCGGCGCATCGCTGTTCACCGTTCCGGTGCTCTCGCACTTTTATCCGTTGCCGCTGGTGCTTGCCCTGGCGTCCCTGCTCGATCTCGCCGCCGCCATCACGGTCGGCGCTCAGGGACGGCGCGATGCCGCCGTGCGCGAGCTGAAATGGCTGATCCCGTTCTCGCTCGCGGGCGCTGTTCTGGGCGTGAGCCTGCTGGTGAGTCTGCCGCGCACGGCGAGCCTGCTCGCCCTCGGCGTCTTCATCGGCGGTTACGGCGCCTATCAACTGGCGAGCCGCCGCAAGAGCGCACCGATCTCGCAGGCCTGGGCACCGCTCGCCGGAATGATCGGCGGTGCCAGCGGGACCTTGTTCGGCATGGGCGGGCCGCCGTATCTGCTCTACCTTGCCCGGCGCATCGAGGACAAGAATGCGCTGCGCGCAACCATGGGGGTGATGGTCTGGTTCAGCCTCGTGATCCGGCTGGTCGTATTCGCCGCAGCGGGCGTGCTGCTTCAGCCGGGAATCGCGACCGGCTTGCTCTGGTTCCTGCCGGCGGCAGGTCTCGGGCTGTGGCTCGGCAACCGCATTCACATGCGTGCCGCAAGCACGGGAGTCGTGCGGATTCTCTATGGGCTCCTGATTGTTTCCGGTTTGTCGCTCATTGCTCGCGCGCTGCTCGTAACCTCGGCCTGATCCTTCCTCGTGTCATCGGTCGTCCGTGGCCGGCCGATCGGACTGGGTATCGGCACGGTCGCGTGTCCGCATCGATCCGGCCACGATGTCGAAGGCATACAGACGGCATTCGAGCGCCCCGTTGTAGAGCGGCGTGCGGCGCGCTGGCTTCAGGCCGATCAGCTTCGGCAGGCGCGTATCTGCGGTGAAGAAGCAGCAGCGCCAACCGGCGAAGTGTCGCTTGAGCCGGTCGCCGAGCTTGGGATAGAACGCGGCGAGTGCCTCCTGCTCGCCGATGCGTACGCCGTAAGGCGGGTTCGCGACCAGGATTCCGTTCGGGGCAGGCGCGGACGCTTCGAGGATGTCGACCTGTTGGAGCGAGACCACCGCTTCGATGCCGGCTCGGCGAAGCGCGTCCCGGGTGGCATTCACCGCCTTGCGATCGTGATCCGAGCCGTGAATCGGCAACGGGCCGAGCGGTTGGCGTGCGGCATCCGCGGCCTCGCGCACTTCGCGCCACAAGCGCGCGTCGTAAGTGCTCAGGCGCTCGAAAGCAAAGCCGCGATTCGTGCCCGGCGCGATCCCGAGCGCGATGGTTGCCGCCTCCAGCAGGAACGTGCCGCCGCCGCACATCGGATCGAGCAACGGTGCGTGTGGCTCCCAACCGGCGATGTGAAGAATGCCGGCGGCGAGGTTTTCGCGCAGGGGTGCATCCACGACGCTGGTGCGCCAGCCGCGCTTGAACAGCGGATCGCCCGAGGTGTCGAGATAGAAGCTCGCCCGGTTGCGATCCAGGAAGACATGGATGCGCACATCGGGAGTGCGCGTATCGACGTCGGGGCGCGACCCGGTGGCGGCCCGGAACATATCGCAGACGGCATCCTTCACGCGCAGCGTAACGAAGTCCAGGCTTTCGAGCGGCGAGCGTATGGCCGAGACGGCGACGCGAATCGTGCAGCTGCCATCGAACCATCGCATCCAGTCGACCGCACGCGCCGCACGATAGATATCGTCTGCGCTGCGATAGTCCGCGCCGCCGACCAGCAACAGGATGCGGCTCGCAAGCCGGCTCTCCAGATTGGCGCGGTAGAGCAGGCGCGCGTCACCGTTCGCGGTCACACCGCCGTCGGTTGTTGTGGTCGTGCCCGCACCGAGTCGCGAAAGCTCGGCGGCGAGCAGCGTTTCCAGGCCGCGCGGACAGGGCGCGAACAATTGCAGGGACATGGGCCAAGCCTATCGATAATCCGCAAAGTGACTGACGGGCCGCTTTTTGCACGACACGCCCCTCTCCCATGCCGATGCGCGCCCTGCAAGGGAGGGGGCGAGTTATAAAGCATTTACCGGAAGCTCGCTAAAGCGGCATGAAGATCTCGAATTCGATGCGCCGGTTCGGCGCCCGGGTGTGCTGAAGCTTGCTCACCCGGGCGGCCAGCCGCGTGCCGCGATCGAGCATGCGCGCCACGGCTTCGTTCTGCGAGCGCGGCACGTAACCGAGCTTGAAGCTGCGCCACTCGACCCGCACCGCGTTGCGATCGTGCGGGTTGTCGGGCTCGCGCACCAAGGACAGTTCGTCGCCCGAGCGCACCTCGCCCCACAGATTGGGCGCTTCGTAATGGCGAAAGCCTGCCAGCGGCGAGCTTTGCACGACGATGCGAGCCGGCAGCGGTTGCGCCACGGCGCCGTGCGCGCCGCAGGCAAGCGCCGCGGCCAGGACGAGCGGCTTGGAACGCATGCTCATCGGCTTCTCCTCACCTGCCGTGCCTCGTTGCCTTAGAAGGGCTTCAGCACCACCAGCAACACGATGGCGATCAGGAGCACGACCGGGAATTCGTTGAACCAGCGGTAGAACACGTGCCCATGACGGTTTCGATCGTGCCTGAAATCGGCCATGAGAAATCCGCACCAGACGTGATAGCCGATCAGCGCACCGACCAGCGCAGCCTTGGCGTGCATCCATCCGCCGCCGATGCCGTAGCCCAGCCACAACCACAAGCCGAGGAGTACCGTGATGACCGCGCCCGGCGTCATGATGCCGTAGAAGAGCTTGCGCTCCATCATCTTGAAACGCTTCCTGCCCGTCTCGTCCTCGGCCAGGGCGTGATAGACGAAAAGCCGCGGCAAGTAGAACAGGCCCGCGAACCAGGTCACCATGAATACGATGTGAAACGCCTTGACCCACAGCATGGCGGCTGCCCGTTCGATTGGTGTGCGGATTCTAGCCGCCCCGTCGTTGTGGCGCCCATCGCGCTTCTCGCCTAGTCCGAATGGCGGATGCGATCGTGCGCCGGTATGGCGAAAAAACTGCGGCTACTTCAGCAGCCGCCTGCGGGTCATCGCAAGCGCGACATGGAACCCGACCAGGCCGTAGGCCACGAGGACCAAAAGGTGGGTGACCAGGCCCGCCGGAACGGCGTCGTTCATGAGCGGGCGCGCGATGGCGACCGCATGCGTGAGCGGCAGCACGCCCGCGACCGCTTGCAGTGCCGGCGGCAATTGTTCGATGGGAAAGAACACGCCGGACACGAGCATCATCGGCGTGATTACCAGGGTGAAGTAGTACATGAAGAAATCGTAGCTGGGGCTCACTGCCGTCATGATGAGCCCGAGGCTCGCGAAGGTGAGGCCCGCGAGCAGCGCCAGCGGCACGATCCAGAGTGCGAGCCACGATTGCGCGAGTCCCAGAGCCGTCGCCACGATCAATACGGCCACGCCCGAGAGCGTGGCCTTGGACGCAGACCAGGCCACCTCGGCCACCACCACGTCGTCGAGATCGATCGGCGTATTGAGGATCGCGTCCCAGGTGCGCTGGACGTGCATGCGCGAGAAGCTGGAGTACATCGATTCGAAGGTGGCGCTGTTCATCGTGCTGGAGCAGACGGTGCCGGCTGCGATGAAAGCGATGTACGACATGCCCTCCATCTGTGGGACCAGCGCGCCGATGCCGTAACCGAAACCCAGCATGTAGAGCAGCGGATCGGCGAGGTTGCCGAGGATGGATGGAATGGTGAGCTTGCGCCATACCAGGAAATTGCGCCGCCATACCGGCAGGAAGCGCAGGCTCGGCTGCGGCGGCAGGAAGTGTCTGATGGCGAGGCTCATGTCGAAGTCGCTCGGGCAGGTCAATCGCGCAGCTCGCGACCCGTCAGCTTGAGAAACACGTCCTCCAGATTGGCGTGCCGATGCAGGTAGCGCAGCTCGCGGCGGCCTTCCAGGTCGTGCACCAGCCGGGTCGCTTCGCGCGTGTAGCAGAACACGGTTTCGCCGCTGCGCTCGCAGCGTTCGGCCAGGCCACGCCCGTGCTGCTCGGCCCATTCGAACACCCGATCGCCGTAGACCTCGACCACCTGCGGCTCGATGTGGCTGGCGACGAGCTCGCGCGGCGCGCCGGTCGCGACGATGCGACCATGGTCGAGCACCGACAGGCGGTCGCACAGCCGCTCCGCCTCGTCCATGAAGTGGGTGGTGAGGAAAATGGTCTTGCGCTCGGCGAGCAGCTGCTTCAATCGGCCCCAGATGAGATGGCGCGCCTGCGGATCGAGCCCGGTGGTCGGCTCGTCGAGAAAGATCAAGTCCGGGTCGTTCACCAGCGCGCGCGCAAGCGTGAGCCGGCGCTTCATGCCGCCCGACAAGGTGTTGATGCGCGATTGCGAGCGCGCGGAGAGTCCCGCGAACTCGAGCAGCATCGGAATGCGGGCGCGCACGTCGTGTGCGGAAATGCCGAAGTAGCGCCCATAGACCAGCAGGTTTTCTTCGACGGTGAAATCGGGATCGAGATTGTCGACTTGCGGCACCACGCCGACGCGCATGCGCGCCCGTCGCGGCTCGGCGACGACATCGATGCCCAGCAACCGGATCTCGCCCGCATCCGGCGCGGTGAGCCCCAGGCACAGGCGCAAGGTCGTCGTCTTGCCGGCGCCGTTCGGTCCGAGCAGCCCGTAGCATTCGCCGGGTGCCAAGGCGATATCGATGCCGCCGACGACTTCCTGTCCACCGTAGGATTTGCGCAGCTTGCGGGCTTCGAGCGGATAGTTGGCGCGCAACATCGCTCTAGCTTTCTCCGGCTTCGTGGCCGCGCCACCAATGCACCACGATGCGCTGCAATTGGCCGAGCCGCCCGTGGAAGAAGTGCTCGCCGCCGGGAACGACGGTGACACTCACGCCGTGCGGCCGTGCCCATTCGAGTACCAGCGAAAGCGCCACTACGTCGTCCTTGTCTCCGTGCACGATCAACGTGTCCTGCGCGACCGGCGCGGTAGCATCGATGCGATTGACGGCCGGGGCAATCAGCGCGAGGCGCCGCGCCGCCACCCGGCGCGCGACCCGGGTCTGCACGAATGCGCCGAAGGAGAAGCCCGCCAACACGAGCGGCAGATCGCCGTAGCGGCTCCGCAGTTCGGCCGCAACGGCGACCAGATCGTCGGTTTCGCCGATGCCCTGATCGTGAGCTCCTTCGGAGCCTCCGACGCCGCGAAAGTTCGGACGAGCCGCGCAATAGCCGAGCGAGAAGAACGCGCGCGCGAGCGTCGTCACTACCTTGTTGTCCCGCGTTCCGCCCTGCAGCGGATGCGGATGGGCGATCAGTACAAGCCCGCGCCGATCGTTTCCCGGGTCGTTGATCGCCACGTCGATGGCGCCGGCCGGCCCAGCGAGGGAAAGCTCGGTCAAGGTCGACGGATGCACGCCATCCTCGTCATCGATGCGATCAACGGCTTCGCAAGCCCGTAGCGCCAAGTGCTGCGGTCGAACGCGAAGGAGCTCCGAAGTCCGGGAGCGCTAGATGCGCAGCCGTTCGACCGGGCATCCGCCCTGAATATGGCTGCGGATGATTTCGTCGACATCTTCCTTGTCGACGTAGGTGTACCAGACGCCTTCGGGATAGACCACCATGACCGGGCCTTCGTCGCAGCGGTCGAGACATCCGGCCTGGTTCACACGCACTTTGCCGGGGCCGTTGAGCTTCAGCGCTTTGATGCGGCTTTTGGCGTAGTCGCGGACTTCGGCCGCGCCATGATCGTTGCAGCAGCGCTCTGCGTTCTGACGCTGGTTGCAACAGAAGAACACGTGATAGCGGAAGTGGCTCATGATGCGATTCTCGGACCCGCAGGCTGGATCGGCCGATTATAGCCGAAGGCCCCACCGGGAAAACCCCACTGCGGCGCCGCTTCAGACATACGTGCGATCGCGCCGCCAGAGCAGCAACAGATAGAGCAGCGCCGCATAGGGCCAGACTTCGGCCACCGTTGCCGCCAACCCGGTGTAGTGCATCAGCTGCAGATCGTTCCAGCGAAACAGCCGCAACGACAGAAACGATTGCGCCTCCCCGGGTTTGAGCACCGAGAGCCCGATCGCGCACATGAGCGACAAGGCGCACAGCATGCGGATCAGCGGCCGAGGCAGCGCCGCCGCCGCGCCGACGAACAGCATGCCGGCAACGATCGCCCACGCCACTTCCTTGCTGACCCAGAGAAACGCCGCTTCGCTGCGCAGAAGCACCGAGGCCGCAACCAGCTTGGTGAGCGCCGCAATCCACACGAGCAGCGCCACTGCGACCAGCGCCGCGCGCTTGGAGCGCATGACGAGCGTAAGGAGCAGCCCGAGGCTCACGAGGTTCATCGCCACCGAGATGGGGCCGAGCAGGCGGCGCGCGTGGCCGCTGACGATGCCGGCAAGCTGCGCCTGCACGCCATCGGAGAAGAATACGATGCCGAATAGCGGCAGCGACGGATCGAGCTGACTGAACAGCCACAACGCGATCAACGCGATGCCCAGGTCGATCGCTCCGCCGGGCAGGAACCAGTGCTGGCGAAAGCCGGCGAGCGGGCGCACGATGCGAGGCACCGTACCTGCGTGCGCGCCGATCCATGCGCCGATGCCGGTACCCACCATGTTGGCTACGAGGTCGAGCCTGTTCGCAATGCGACCCGGGAGGAAGCCTTGCGCATACTCCATCGCGAAGCTCAAGGCGAACCCGGCGACGAATCCCGTGACGCCGGCGGCCAACGCAGTGCGCCCCGGCAGCATCGAGGCGGCCACCAGCAGTCCGAACGGCACATACGCCAGTACGTTCACGACGATGTCGAAGGCCACGACGTAGCGAGGCCACGGTTCCGACAGGAAATGCAGCGCACTTTGGCCCGGATCGCGCCAGCCGCTGAACGGCGACAGGCTGGCATAGAGAATCAGCAGTGTGTAACCTAGGGCCAGGTAGAGCGCCAGGCGGGATCTAGGCTCTGCGCTCATCGCGAATCCTGGCGCAGCGCTGCGATCGGCTCGGCGCAATCATCGCGGCTTGCAGCCGTGCCCGCAAAGATCTTGGCTCGAACACGATGGCATTCTATGACATCTTCAACGGCGACGCGGACGGCATCTGCGCATTGCACCAGTTGCGACTGGAAACCCCGTGCGCGGCCCAACTCGTCACCGGCGCGAAGCGCGAGATCCGGCTGGTGGATCGCGTTGAAGCCGCCGCCGGCGACGAGCTGACCGTTCTCGACGTCTCGTTCGATTCCAACCGTCAGGGCGTACTGCGTGCGCTCGAGGCGGGCGCGCGGGTGCGTTATTTCGATCATCATTTCGCCGGCGATGTGCCGCGTCATGAGGCGCTTCAGGCGAACATCGATACGGCGCCCGACGTATGCACCAGCCTCATCGTCGACCGCGCGCTGCATGGGAAGCACCGCGTCTGGGCGGTCGTAGCCGCGTTCGGAGACAACCTCGGTGCAAGCGCGCAGCGCGCTGCCGAGGTGCTCGGCCTGGCGCCGCATGCGCTGGAGCAATTGCGCGAGCTGGGCGAATGCATCAACTACAACGCCTACGGCGAATCGGTCGGCGATCTGCACTATCATCCGCGCGATCTGTACCGAACGCTCGCGTGCTTTGCCGATCCGTTCCAGTTCATATCCGACGAACCCGTGTTCGACGTGCTGAAGCAGGGCATGGCGGACGACCTGTACCGCGCCTCCGAAGCCACGACGTTCGGCGAGAGCGCGGGGCACGCGCTGATCGTATTGCCCGCCGAGGCCTGGAGCCGGCGGGTATCCGGCATTCTGGGCAACCGGCTGGCGCAGCAGCATCGTGAGCGTGCACATGCCGTGTTGACAGCGCGACCCGACGGCGGGTTCGTCGTCAGCGTGCGGGCACCGGTTGCCAAGCCCGGCGGAGCGGATGCGTTGTGCCGGCAATTCGAGTCGGGCGGCGGCCGCGCCGGCGCGGGCGGCATCGATCACCTGCCCGCATCCGAGCTCGATCGGTTCGCGCGCGCGTTCGCCGCTGCCTACCCTGGCTGCGCGCAATAGCTTGTGCGGGCATGCCCGCATCCCATCGCAGGAGGACTTGTCTTGCAACCCGACGTATCGCTCGACACCCGCGCAACCCAGGAGTGGCTCTACCAGCTGTGGCGCGCCGCCGGCTCGAATGCCGAGGAAGCGCGCATCACCGCCGAGCATCTGGTCGGGGCCAATCGGGCAGGACACGATTCCCACGGCGTGAGTGTCGTGCCGGGATACGTACGCTCGCTAGCCCGACCTTCCCTCACAGTTGGCACAGTTGGCATAGTACGACGAATTTCTAATTGCGAAACATTGTTCGCATCTGTGGTGACGTTGCACGACTAACGTGTCGCAATACTAATGCCGCGAACCATGTCCCGGCACGTGATGCGTCTGCGCGGCGGCGGCGTGATGCAGTTACGCGTGCGGGTCGGCCACCGGCGTCGGCCGGCCGACGAAGTGCGGCAAAAGCGAACCGATGATCATGCCGGCGATCGCCGCGAACAATCCGACCAGCTGCGGCGGCCAGACCGTTTCCGGCCGCAGCACTTCGAGCAGGAGCCAGGTGCCGAAGCCGCCGAAGACCGCGAACAGGGCGCCCTGGATGTTGGCGCGCCTCCAGTACAGCCCGAACGCAAGCGGCACGAACGCGGTCACGAGCGTCACCTTGTAGGCGTTCTCGACCATCTTGAAGATGCTCTCGTTCGAGACGAGCGCGTTCACCAGCACGATCGCGGCGAAGCACACCAGCGTGGTGCGCATCGTCCACAGGAACTGGCGGTCGTTCATGCGTGGCAAGGCATTGCGGACGATGTTCTCGCTGAAGGTGACCGAAGGCGCGAGCAGCGTGGCCGCCGAGCAGCTCATGATCGCCGAGAGCAGCGCGCCGAAGAAAACGACCTGCGCGAACATCGGCGTATGCTGCAGGATGAGTGTCGGCAGCACGAGCTGCGAATCCCGCTCCAGCAGACTGCCGAACATGCGCGGATCGACCAGGGTGGCCGCGTAGGCGAGGAACATCGGCACGAACGCGAAGAAGAAATAGATCGATCCGCCCAGCACCGAGCCGCGCGCAGCGGTCTTCTCGTCCTTGGCCGATGTGATGCGCTGGAAGACGTCCTGCTGCGGGATCGAGCCCAGCATCATGGTCACCCACGCGCCGACGAACGGGATCCAGGCGGCTGCGGCTGCTTCGGGGAAGAAATCGAGCTTGCCCGCCTGCGCCGCGTGCTCGACAACCGCGCCGACTCCGCCCGTCATGCCGGAAACCACCCAGCCGATGAACAGCATCCCCACCATGATGACGATCATCTGCACGAAGTCGAGCACCGCGACCGAGAGCATGCCGCCGAAGGTCGTGTAGGTGAGCACGATCACGGCGCCGATGATCATGCCTTCCGGCTGGCTCACCGCGCCGGCCGTCACGACGTTGAACACCAGCCCCAGCGCCTTGATCTGCGCCGACACCCAGCCCAGATAGGAGCCGACGATCGCGAGCGTGCACATGATCTCGATCGGCCGGTTGTAGCGGATCCGATAGTAGTCGCCGATGGTGAGCAGGTTGAGCCGGTAGAGCTTGCGGGCGAAGAAAAGCCCGGCGAGGATGAGGCACAGGCTCGAGCCGAACGGATCGGCGACGACGCCGCCGAGGCCCTCCTTCACGAACGTGGCCGATATACCGAGCACGGTCTCGGCGCCGAACCAGGTCGCGAACACGGTCGCGGTGACCACGGGCAGCGGCAGATGGCGGCCCGCGAGCACGAAGTCCTTGGTGGTGTGGACGCGAGTGGCGGCATAGAGGCCGATGCCCACGGACACGACCAGATAGGTGACGACGAACCACACGAGCATCGGCGGACCCCCGCAGCCGGCGCGCTGCGCAGGCGGCGACTCAGCTCCGAGTGCCGTGTTCGGCTGCGTGCGCGCAAAACGCGCGCATGATAGCCGATCGATGTCCCGGCGAACGAACGCGTGCGCGCTTGCGTGCCGTCATCAGCCCCTGAGTTGCAGCAGCAGCGCGAAGCTTGCCGCCATCAGGAGCACCAGCAGCACCAGCAGCCAGGTGTGCCGGCGCTGCTCGCGGGCGAGGCGCGCGAGACTCTCCGCAATGGTCTCCTGGCCGCTTGCGGCCAGGGCGCGATGGATGAGGCGCGGAATCTGCGGCAGCCACACGCCGAAGTTCGGCGCCTCCTGCTTCAGCCGCCGCACCAGGCCCCGCCAGCCGATCTGTTCCGACATCCAGCGCTCCAGGTACGGCTTGGCGCTCACCCACAAGTCGAGCTCGGGATCGAGATCACGTCCCAAGCCCTCGATGTTGAGCAGCGTCTTCTGCAACAGGACCAGTTGCGGCTGCACTTCGATGTTGAAGCGGCGCGAGGTCTGGAACAGCCGCATCAGCAGTTTTCCGAGCGAGATTTCCTTCAGCGGCCGGTCGAACACCGGCTCGCACACCGCCCGGATGGCGGATTCGAACTCGTCGACACGCGTCTGCTTCGGCGCCCAGCCCGATTCGATGTGCGATTCGGCGACCCGCTTGTAGTCGCGGTGGAAGAAGGCGAGGAAGTTCTGCGCGAGGTAGTGCTTGTCGGTATCGCTCAACGTGCCCATGATGCCGAAGTCGAGCGCGATATAGCGTCCGTCGCGGTCCACCATGATGTTGCCCGGGTGCATGTCGGCGTGGAAGAAGCCGTCGCGAAACACCTGGGTGAAGAAGATCTCCACGCCGGCGCGGGCAAGCCGCGGTATGTCGATACCCTGGGCGCGAAGCGCGGCCACGTGACTGACCGGCGTACCGTGCATGCGCTCCATCACCATGACTTCCTCGCTGCAGTAGTCCCAGTGGATCTCGGGCACCAGCAGCAGCGGCGAATCCTCGAAATTACGGCGCAGCTGGCTCGCGTTCGAGGCTTCGCGCATGAGATCGAGCTCGTCTTCGAGATGCTTGGCGAACTCGGCCACGACTTCGTGCGGCTTCAGCCGCCGGCCCTCGCGCCACAGCAGCCGCATCAAGGCCGCACCCGCATCGAGCAGCGCGATGTCGTGGGCGATGATCGCGCGAATCCCGGGGCGCAGGATCTTGATGGCCACCTCGCGCCCGTCGGGCAGAAGCGCCAGGTGCACTTGCGCGACCGAAGCGCTCGCGACCGGAGTGAAATCGAATGCCTCGAAAACGCTCTCGACTCGTCGCTGGTAAGTGCGCTCCAGCGTCTCGCGCACCTTGGCCGAAGCGAACGGCGGCACCTGGTCCTGCAGCTTGGCCAGCTCGTCGGCCAGATCGGGCGGGAGCAGATCGCGCCGGGTGGAGAGCATCTGGCCGAACTTGACGAAGATCGGTCCCAGCTCTTCCAGCGCCAGGCGCAGGCGCACCGAGCGCGATCCCTCGAGCCTGCGCCAGGACATGAGCGCGCCCACCAGCGGCCGGATCGCCCGGAATCGCTCGTGCCCCAGCACGAACTCGTCGAGCCCGAAGCGTAGGGCAATCCACAGGATCCTGATCAGCCGCAACAGGCGCATCGGCGGATTCTAACCGTGGCTCGGCTCCGGACCACCGAGCGCGGCGGCCAGGCTGTCCTGCGGCTGCAAAGGAAGATTTCGGTGCGCGCTGCTACAAGCGGGCGATACGCTGAGCGAGCCGCTCGACGTCGTCGCGCAGGAGGTCGACCTCGTGCACCCAATTCGCGACATCCGCGCGCCGCGCGATCAAGGGACGCTCTTCCAGCCAGTAATCGCTCAGATTGCGGGCGAAGCTCGCGGCCGCGCGCGCCTGCAATTGCAGGACCGCGCGCCCCGCGCCCACTGCGCGGTGCGCCAACGTATCGCCGACGACGCGCGACAGATCCTCTTCCACGTCCCAGCGCGCGTTGCGAACCACGAACTGCAGTGCCTGCGCAAATTCGCCGTCACCATCCACGGCGACCTCGTCGTACGCCGCCTGGTCGCCTGCGAGGATGCGGGCGGCCGCAGCTGGCGTGAGACGGATATGGACGTCGGCGGCGGCACCGGACGCGGCTGCGGCGATCTCACCGCTGTCGCGCACGGTGACGAGCGCCGAAAACGGCAGCACATCGAAGCGTGCGGTGCAGCCCGCAAACGGAGCCAGGCGCCGCAGCGCCCAGCTCTCGCCGCGCAGGACGTGGTTGATGGGCGCTACGGCGAGCTGCGTGAGCACAAGCTCAGTCCTGCTGGATGCCGGCCATCAGCCAGCCGCTCGAACCGCTCAGCGGCTTCTGCAGGTGCCACACTTCGCTGAAGGACTCGGGTTGCGCACCCGGCTCATCCTTCATGAGGCCGGTGAAGCGCACGCTGGCGATAAAGTGATCGCCCTCGGTTACGACCTCGATCACCTTGGCATCGAGCGTGACGACGTCGGTCTTCTGTGCCTCGCCGCCGCGTTCGCGAATCTGCGCCTCGATCTCCGGGTACAAGTGCGGCGTCATCATGTCGCGCAAGGCGGCAAGATCGGCGCGGTCGTTCGCCTCCTGCAAGCGGATGAAATTACGCTTGGCCTGTTGGGCGAAGCCTTCGGCATCGAAACCCGCCGGGAAATAGCGCGCGGCCGGCGCGGCTGCCGCGCCGGCGCTGACGGGCTCGTCACGTGGCGCCGGGTCGATGCGCGGCTCGGCTCCGACACCCGCGTACTGCAGCGGCTCGCGCCGCCGGTCGGGGTGTTGCGGTTTGCGCATCATCTTGAAGAGATAGAACAGGCCGAACGCAAGCAGCGCGATCAGCAGCACGTCCATGAGCTTGATGCCCTCGAACGCGCCGCCGAAGATCATCGCGCCCAGCAGGCCACCGGCCAGCAGGCCGGCCACGGGCCCGAACCAACGGCTGCCGCCTGCCGCCCCGGCCGCACCGGGTTGTTGCTGGGGCGCCGCCTGCGGCGCTTTCTCGGGACGCGGCTGCTGCGGCGTGGCCTGGCGCTGTGCGCCGAAGGACTTGCCGCCTCCGAGGCGTCGCGCCGCCTCCGAATCGGGAATCGACATGCCGAATCCGACCAGTACCGCAAAGACTGCACCAAGAATCTTGTTCACGGTCCCTCCTAAAGGGGGAAAGGCGGGGGAAAGCAAAGCCGGCTCATTCTAGCAACATAGCCTGACCGCAAGCGCAACAGATGCTATGGCTCTCATTGAAAATGCGAATGGAGTGCGCTGCGTGCCGGCCTGGTTCGGTCAGCACAGCTTGAACCCGCGATGCACCGCCACCACCCCGGCGGCGAGGTTGAAGTATTCGACGCGCTCGAAGCCGGCCTGAACGAACAGATCCCGCAACTGATTCTGGTCGGGATGAACCCGGATCGATTCCGCCAGGTAGCGATAGCTGGCGGAATCGCGCGCGACCAGGCGCCCGAGCAAGGGCAGGACGGCGAAGGAATACGCGTCGTAGAGCGGCGCGAGCGCCCGCTGCACGCGCGAGAATTCGAGCACGATCAGACGCCCACCGGGGCGCAGCAGGCGGTGCATCTCGCGCAGCGCATGCTCCTTCCGGGTGACGTTGCGCAGGCCGAAGCCTATTGTGATGCAGTCGAAGTGATCGCTCACAAAAGACATCTGTTCGGCGTTGCAGAGAATGGCGCCGGCAGGCATGCCGGCGTCGAGCAGACGGTCACGCCCGCGCAGCAGCATCGACTCGTTGATGTCGGCGAGCACGACCTCCCCGCCCGGCATCACCCGCGGCCATAGCTTCAGCGCCAGGTCGCCGGTTCCGGCGGCGACATCCAGGACACGCTGGCCCGGTCGCAATCCGCACAACTCCACGGTGAAGGCTTTCCACAGCCGGTGCAGCCCGCCCGACATGAGGTCGTTCATCAGGTCGTAGCGCGGGGCAACGGAGCTGAAGACGGCGCCAACCCGATTCACCTTGTCCGCCTCGGGCACGGCCTGGAAGCCGAAATCGGCAGTCCTGGGCCCTGTGGTCGGATCCGGTGTCTTGAAGGAATTGTCCGCGCCGGGGTCCGGCTCGGCGTCAAGGCTTGGCGACGGGCGCTTCACGGCTTGCTCCGGCCTGCGCCAAGCGCTGCAGATAGTCGGCCCACATCCGGTCATGCTTCAAACCGTACTCGTACAGCAGGTCGAAGGAGTAGATCCCGGTGTCGTGGTGGTCGGAAAATACCAGTTGGACGGCGTAATTTCCGACCGGCTCGACGCGCACGATGTCGACGTCTTGCTTCCCGGTCTGCAGCACTTCCTGCCCGGGTCCGTGGCCGCGCACTTCGGCCGAGGGCGAAAACACGCGCAGGAATTCGCACGGCAGGCGAAACCGTTTCCCGCCGGCGTATTCGATCTCCAGCACGCGGGATTTCTGATGCAGGGTGATTGCGACCGGCGCGGGCGCCGCGCCGCGGGCATTCGCCATGACTGGCCTTCGAGGATGCAAGGAAGCGGCGGCGCAGCGACGCGCCGCATGGGCATGGGTAGCCGCAGCTACGCTGCCCATGATAGGCAGCGCGGCGGGGGCATGCAAGGCGGCGTCCGGTCAGATTTTTACGTGAGGCACTTTTACGTGAGGCAGTGAGGCAGTTAGTAGGGCGCCGGTTGCGTGCGCAGTCGACGGCGTGCTACGCGATGACTTCGAACACCGCGCGCTCGAAATCGGCGCCCCGCTCCAATAGCCGAACCATACGCACCCGCCGCAGGGTGCCGGAAAGCAATTCCAGCTCGCGCCCCGGCTGGAACAGATTCGGCGCGAGCAGCAGGGTTGGCGGCGTGCGCATCTCCGGCGCCGCAGGCAACAGGAGCGCCGAGGGTTGTGCGCCTTCGTCCGCAGGCTGGCCGTGCAGCTGCACCGGCGTGACATGGGGAATGCCCGGCAGCAAGCGCAATCCGATCGACAGATCGCCGTCTTCTTCCAATCGCATCCATTGCGCCACCGCAAGCTGGAAATGCGTCGCGCTGCGCCGCCGGATGGCGATCAGCTGATGATGTTGAATGCGTTCGTCGCACTCGGGACCGCGCGCCACGGCGATGAACCCGGGGGCATGAGTGGCCGCGACGTACCACTGCTCGGTAAACGGAGCGCCGAAAGCTCGGATCGGGATCACTATGGCGGCGTTACGGAACGCCTCGCCCTCCAGGCCGAGCTGGCGGCAGACGCCATCGAACCCGACCGCGGCGTGCGCATCCTCGCCACGCTCGCGCCGGGCAGCCAGCTGCCCCACCCCGGTGCCGCACCACTGGATGTACAGCAGTGTGAGCAATCGCTCACAGCCTGGCTGGCGTAAATCCTCGCCCAGCCCAAGGCTGGCGGGATCATCGCCGTGCCGCAACGAAGTCAGCACGCGGCGCAATGCCTGTCCGAGCTGCTCCAGCGTGATATAGCGGATCGAGGGGCCGGCCTCGATCCGGCGGGCCGAAACGGCAGGCGCGCTGGCCTTCAGATCGACCGCGAGAATCGCGCTCACGCCCGGCGCGATCGGGCTCGGCCCGATGCCGACCAGGGATTCCCAAAGCCCTGCCCAGCGGTACATCACCGTCATCTGGCGTGGCGACATGGCGTACGGGTTCGCCAGGTGAGCGAGCAGGGTGCGTGCATAGGCGGACGCCGGCGTGCGTACCACGACCGCGGCTGCAAGCGGGTCGGCGACGCCAGCCGAGGCCAATCCGTGGCGCTCGGCGAATGCGTAGGACTCGTGCAACTGTTTCCAAAGTGCGGGAGATACGTCGCGATAGACGCAGTGATGCTCCCGGACGGCCGCCGCCGTGAGCTCGATGCAACGAAGCGCGAGCAGCGGCGCATGGGCGCCGAGACCGCGCTCGGCCTTGAAGCAGCGCCGCAGCAGCAACGCGTATCCCGCGAACAGGCTCTGCCACAACGCAACCACCGAGTTCCAAAGCGAATACTCGACAATCGAAAGCGGCAGCGCGCGCCCGACGTAGCGCTTCGCCAGCTCCTCCTGCAGGAATGCGGCGCTCTGGTAGAGCACTTCGAGGATACGCAGTCGCTCCAGCGCCGGCATATCGGCGTGGCCGAGGAGACCGACTTGCGCGGCGACCATCTCGTGCGCTTCGGCGGGGCGATGCAGCGGAATCGATTCCAGCCAGCCGACACAACTCGCGGCATCGGTGAATTGCAATCGTGCGTAGTAGGTCGGTCCCGACGGTTGGGTCAGCATGTAGGCTCCTTGCGGCACCGCAATCTCCAGTGTTTTCCATTGCTTCATTGCCGCGCCGGCGTCAGGGCAGCGAACGCTGCCCGCGCTGGAACCGACGGGATGCCTCCCTCGTGCGGCAAGGAAGGCGCACCCTAGCGCAAAATCCCCGTACCCGGAAGTCAACTTCCGCACGGAAGTGCCATGCGGGCAGGGGGAAATCCGCACTCGGTTGCTTAAACCTCGTTCAAACCTCGCGCATCCGCCGAGTTGGATCAGCTTCCGCAATCCCGGCGCATCCGCCGAGTCGGGCTAAGACGTAAAGGCGAGCCGATCGAAATCGAAGCCGCGCTCGACATAGGCGCCGAGCGTGATGGTCTCGGCACGGGCCGTATGCATCTCGATACGGGCGCCGGGCGCGAATCGGCCGGCTTCGACGAGAAGCGTAGCGGGGGCAGCGCGCTGGGCATCGGCCTCGATCAGCAATGCGCGTTCGTATTTCTGCGTGGCGTCGCCCGCTGGGCGCAGCGCGACCCCGCGCACCTCGCCGCGAACGAGCCGGATGCCCACGTGCGTCTCCCCGGCTGCGTCGAGCTTGAGCCGCTGTATGGCGCCCAGGCTGGGCGGATCGATGCTGGTCGTGCGCAGGGCTACCAATTGACCGTGCGCAAGTCGGGACGTCAGGTCCGCTTTGCGTCGCACGGCGAGCCCGGAGGCGTTCTGCGACAGCACCTCCCACGGCTCGAGCGCCGCGCTACGGCCCGTGAGCAAGCGATGCTCGGTGCGCTCGGTGATATGGCCGAAGGTGGCCAGATCGTGCTCTTCTTCCCGCGTATAGCGCAGCCCCGGCTGGCGGAACGCGCGCCCGGAAATCTGGAAGTGCACCGCGTGCATGCCAAGCGCGGCCTGAGCACGCCGCGCGTTGCCCTGGCGTTCGTCCGCAGTCGCCGAGCCGGCACTGCACCATTGCACGTACAATTGCGTCAGCAAGCGCTCCAATACGGCGCGAGGCATGTCGGCCGCTGCTGGCAGCTCCGCAGCAGGTTGGGCACTGCGCAGGCAATCGGCCAGTTCGCGCAGCCGCATGCCGAGCGCGCTGGTATCCAGGTAACGGACCCCTTCGCCGGTGCCCGTGTCGCGCGCAAGTCTCGCGCCGACCTCAGCGCCGAGATCCAGCGCAAGCGGGGAGCGAGAAGCCCACAAGGGCTCGGAAGGCATGATATCGACCAGGCCAAGCCAGTGCGGCAGCCATTGGCCGAGTACCCGCATCTGTACTGCGGAAAGCGCATAGGGATTGGCGCACTCGTACAGCACGGTGACGAGATACGCATGCTTGCAGCTCGTTTGCGATTCGGCATGGTGCGGGTCACTCACCGCTATGTCGGCGAGCGAGCAATCGGCCGCCGAGCGGTAGCAGGTATGGAACTCCTTCCAGATGGTGCCCGGCACGGTGCGGTAGGCGTGAGTGTGCTCGCGGATCGCTCGGCCGAGACTGTCCAGCGCACGTTGCGACACGGTTGCCGCCGCCGCTTCACTCTGACCGGAGTCCGCGCACAAGGCATATGCGAAGTAGAACGCCTGCCACAAACCCACCATGTCTTCCCAGCACTGGCGCTCGCCTTCGGCCAGAGGGATCGGCTTGCCGGCGTAAATCGATCGTCTCGATTCGGTCGTCGCGATGGCCGTCGGACGCAGCGCCTCGAGCGCCGCAAAGCGCTGCGCCGGTGCGATCGGCTCGGCGGCCAGCGCATGCGCTTTTTGCCGCAGGATGCCGAGCGCCGCAGTCGGGTCCGCCGCCGGCCGGTTCAGGTCGGCGCCTGGTTGGTGGGACAAGGGAGGTGCCGCGCTCATTTGGGCCTGTGCTGCCAAGAAACGTATGGATTTCGAAACCGACCCGGGTCTGCCGCGTCGCCTGCTGACCCTCTGCCAGTTACGGCGAGCGCGGGTGTGTACTTGAGGGTTGAAAAAGCGCGTGCGATGAAAACGAATTTGAATCGGCGCAAGCGCGGACTATTGTCACATCGCAGCGGCGCGAAGCGTTGAATTGTTCCTCTGAATTCGCTGCGCGCACAAGTGTCGCTAAGACCCGACACTGCGACTTCAGGCTGTGTTCATTCAGGCTGTGTTCAGATGACAGGCCGACGAGCGTCCCGGCGCAACCGCGCGCAACTGCGGCGTCTCGACCGTGCAGCGGGGCATCGCATGCGGGCAGCGCGGGTGAAAGTGGCAGCCGCTGGGCGGCGCGAGCGGCGACGGGATCTCGCCGCGTATGGGCCGGTAGGACGCGCCGCGCGCATCCAGGCGCGGCACCTCCTCGAGCAGCGCTCGAGCGTACGGATGGTTCGGCGCGCGAAAAAATTCCTCGGCGGGCGCGAGCTCGACGATGCGACCGAGATACATGATCGCGATGCGATCCGACATGTGCTCGATCACGCCCAGATCGTGACTGATGAAAAGATAAGTCAGCCCCAGGCTCTCGCGCAGGTCGATGAACAGATTGAGCACCTGGGCGCGGATCGAAACATCGAGCGCCGAGACAGCCTCGTCGCACACCAGGAGCTCGGGATTCACGGCCAGCGCTCGCGCCACCCCGATGCGCTGCCGCTGGCCGCCGGAGAACTGGTGCGGGTAACGCGATTTGCAGGCGGGATCGAGCCCCACGCGCGCGAGCAGTGTGTCGAGAAAGGGGCCGATCGCTTGCCGCTGCACGAGCCCGTGCACCAGCGCGGCTTCGGCCACGATCTCGCCGACCCGCATGCGCGGATTGAGCGACGCGAACGGGTCCTGGAAGATCATCTGAATCTTGAGCGCAATCCGCTTCGCTGGCGGCGAGTCGCGATCGGTCGCATCGATGCCGTCGTACACGATGCGCCCGGAGCTGGGCCGCAGCACCCCCGCGATCATGCGCCCGAGCGTCGATTTGCCGCAGCCCGACTCGCCTACCAGGCCGAGCACTTCGCCGCGCGCCACATTGAGCGAGACGTGATCGACCGCGTGCACCACCTGTTCCTTCGGCGCATGTCCACCCAATCGCGCGAGGCGGGCGGCCAGGTCGGGCGGCTGGCGGAATTCCTTGGAAAGCTCGGTGAGCTCGAGCAGCGCGGGATCGGGCATGGTCATTCCAGCGGATGGATGCAGCGCAGCTCGCGTCCCGGTGCCGGAGTCGAACGGGGTATCTCGGCCCCGCAAGCCTCGCTTGCCCGTTCGCAGCGCGGGCGGAAGGCACAGCCTCGCGGCAGCTCGGTGAGGCGCGGCGCCATCCCGGCGATCTGGGCGAGCCGCGTGCCGCGCCGATTGCGGCTCGGTACCGATGCGATCAGGCCGCGCGTGTACGGGTGCAATGGATGCGTCAGCACGGCGTCCACCGGACCGGCCTCGACGATGCGGCCGGCATACATCACGGCGATGCGATCGGCGAGCCCCGCGAGCACCGCGAGATCGTGCGTGATCCACAGGAGCGCGGCGCCGCTGTCGCGGCACAGTGCGCGCACTTCGTGCAGGATCTGCGCCTGGATGGTGACATCGAGCGCGGTCGTGGGCTCGTCGGCGACGATGAGATCGGGCCGGTTCAGCATCGCGATGGCGATGGCGACGCGCTGGCGCATGCCGCCGGAAAGCTGATGCGGGTAGCTGCGCAAACGCTCTGCGGGCGCCGGAATGCCGACCTTGTGCAAGGCTTCGCAGGCGCGCTCCCGCGCTTGCGCCCGACCGATCGCGGCATGGGCCTGCAACGCCTCGATCATCTGCGTGTCGACCCGCAGCACCGGATTCAGGGTCATCATCGGGTCCTGGAATACCATCGCGATCCGGTCGCCGCGCAGCCGCCGCAGCGCCTCGGGTTCGAGCCCGATGAGATCACGCCCACGGTAGGCGATGCGGCCGGAGACGATCCTTCCCGGCGGATCGACCAGCCCCAGGATGGAAAGCCCGGTGACCGACTTGCCCGAGCCCGATTCACCGGCGATCCCCAGGATCTCGCCTGCGGCCAGCGCGAACGACACGCCGTCCACCGCCTTGGCGATGCCCTGCCGGGTATGAAACCACGTGCGCAGGTCGTCCACTTCGATGAGCGGCGTGCTGCTCATGTCATGTCGCCATTGCGGCGACGAACAGATAGCGGCCGAGCTTCCCGAGCGCCATGAACATCATCACCGCCGGCCACGGCAATCGCAACCACCCCGCGGCCACGCACAGAGGATCGCCCAGGATCGGCACCCACGCGGCGAGCAGCGCGGGGCTGCCTAAGCGACGCGCGTAATCGACAGCGCGTGCGCGCGTGCGTTTGCCGGCCGCATGCGTGTCGGCGGCGGGGAGCAAGCGACCGATCAGATACGAGCTCATGCCGCCCAGGGTATTGCCTAGCGTGGCCGCAGCGATCGCCGGCCAATACAGCCCCGCGTGCAGCTTCAGCACGCCGAACAGCGCCGCCTCCGATCCGCCGGGCAACAACGTGGCGGCCAGGAAGCTCGCAGCGAACAGCGCCCACAGACTCGTATCCTCCGTCATGCCGGCTCGGGAGAGACGCCACGACGCATATGTTGCGGCTTGCGCAGGAGCCATGTCGTGGCGTCTCTTCCCTCACTCCCAGCCCCTCTCCCAGAGGGAGAGGGGAGCGTCGCGTGCCCGCTGATGCGGGCAGGTTCCTGAATGGGTCGCGTGCTATACTCGCCCGCTCGGTGCGGGGGGCCGATCATGCATGTGTCGCCAGGGGCCGCTTGGCGGCCCTTGTTACGAGCCGCTTGGCGGCCCTTGTCACGAGCGCACCCGGCTGCAGCGCCAGTCTGATTCGTTCATTGTGCAATCCGGTCTCGCGCGAGGCTCGGCCACGAACGCGCATTATGGTGACGATCGCCATGCAGGACAATCGGCGCACCGCCCGCCGTCGCTAGCGCCCCGCGAGGCACGACCCCAGAGGAGCTCATGGCGTACGCAATCGAATTCGGCCCGCAGGTCACGCTACCGGTCGCCGAGAGCAGCAGGCTGTTTCCCGTGGGCCGCATCTATTGCGTCGGCCGCAACTACGCCGAGCACGCGCGCGAGATGGGACACGATCCGGAGCGCGAGCCGCCGTTCTTCTTCATGAAGCCGGCCGATGCGATCGTGCCGAACGGGGCCGCGATCGCGTATCCCACGATCACCAAGGATCTGCATCACGAGATCGAGATGGTGGTCGCCATCGGCAAGGGCGGCGCGGATATCGCGGTGGACAAGGCGCTCGAGCACGTCTTCGGCTACGGCGTCGGCCTCGACATGACCCGGCGCGACGTGCAGGGCGAGGCGAAGAAGATGGGCCGGCCGTGGGAGATGGGCAAGGCGTTCGACGATTCGGCGCCGTGCTCGGCGTTGAAGCCGGTGGCGATGGTAGGGCATCCGGCGCAGGGCGCCATCTGGTTGAAGGTGAACGGCAAGACCACGCAGCAGGGCGATCTTTCGGAGCTCATCTGGAACATTCCCGAAACGATCGCGTATCTTTCGAAGCTGATCACGCTGCGCGCCGGCGATCTGATCTATTCCGGCACGCCCGCCGGCGTCGGTCCGGTGAATCGCGGCGATCGGCTCGAAGGCCATGTCGACGGCGTCGGCGACCTGACGGTCACCTACGCCAGATAGCGCCTGTGCGCGCCACGCGCGCGCAGCGACCGCTCGACACACCGGGTCTAGCGCCCGGTGCCTCATTCGACCAGGAGGATGCGATGCAGAAACGCAAGCTGGGAAGGAACGGTCCGGAAGTATCGGCGCTGGGCTTAGGCTGCATGGGCATGTCGATCAGCTACGGCGAGCGCAACGACCCGGAGTCGATTGCAACCATTCATCGCGCCATCGATCTCGGCGTCAACCTGATCGTCACCTCGGATGCCTACGGCGCCGGCGTCAACGAAGAGCTCGTCGGCAACGCGCTCGCAGGCCGCCGCGACAAGGTGCTGATCGGCACCAAGTTCGGCAACGTCGGCCAGGGTGGCTCGGTACCCGAAGGCCTGAGCCCCGGCCATCCGCAGTACGCGGCCATGGCGTGTGACGCAAGCTTGAAACGCCTCGGCGTCGACGTGATCGATATCTATGGTCTGCACCGAGTGGATCCCAAGGTGCCGATCGAGGATACGGTCGGCGGCATGAAGCGCCTGGTCGAGCAAGGTAAGGTGCGCTACCTGCTGTTGTCGGAGGCCGGCCCGCAAACCATTCGTCGCGCCCACAAGGTGCACCCGATTACGGCGATGGAAACCGAGTATTCGCTCTGGTCGCGGGACGTCGAAAACGAGATCCTGCCGGCCTGCCGCGAGCTGGGCATCGGCTTCACGCCCTACTCGCCGTTAGGACGTGGCTTTCTTACCGCGACCATCAAGCATGTGGATGCGCTGATTCCGAAGGACCGGCGGCGCGAGCATCCGCGTTTCGATCCCGCCAACATCGAGAAGAACGTCAGGCTGCTGGAGCCGATCGAGAGCATCGCGCAGGCGCATGGCTGCAAGCCGGCCCAGATCGCGCTCGCCTGGTTGCTGGCGCAGGGCGAGGATATCGTTCCGATCCCGGGCACCAAGCGGCGTACCTATCTGGAGGAGAACGTCGCCGCGGCCGAAGTGAAGCTCACCGCACCGGAGATCGAGCGCCTCAAGCAGGCATTCCCGGCCGGCGTGACCGCCGGTACGCGCTATCCCGAGAAGCAGCTGCAGGCGCTCGGCATCTGAGCGCGCTCCAGCGGGAATGAACACGGGCGGCCGGCTGTTGATGCCGATGCAGGCTGCGCGTTCCCGCAGGGGCTGCGGCACGCCGTCTGATGCCACGGAGAGTTCCATGCGTCGCGCTCTCGCCGCTTTTTCCGTCTTGCTCCTGTGCGCTTGCGTCCAGCTGCCGCCCAGTCCCCAGGATCTGCAAGCCAAGCGCTTCGAAGCCGTGCCTGACAAGGCGGTGATCTATATCGTGCGCCAGCCCATGGATTCGACCGAGTACGGTGCGCTGCTGATGGATACAGGCGAACAGGTAACGCTTTTTCCGGGCACGTTCTACCGCTGGGAAGTGCCGGCGGGTGCCCGCCGGATCAGCGGATTGGGTCCCTGGAACGTGCTGTACAACCTCGATGTGGAGCCCGGCCGCATCTATTTTCTGCGCTATACCGTGGCTGGAACACCGCGCATGGGTCCCATACTTGCCGGGCTCGAGGCGATTGGCGAGCAGCAAGGGCGCAGGCTCGTGCAGCAGGCCGAGCTCGTTCGTTGAGCGTTACTTCTGCAGGGCCTCTTCGAGGCTCTGCCCGGCGCGAGCGCACTCGGCCATCTCCAGCTGGAACTCGGGCGGGCCGTAGGCCGATACCGCCTGCTGCACGGTGTAGCGTCCGTTCTCCATGATCTGTTCCGAATAGAGCAGCATGCGCTGGTTGGTTTCCGCGAACTGCTGCAGCCACTTGAGCGCCCGGGGCGGGATGCGCCGCCCCACCGGCACCGCAACGTCCACCGGACGCCCGCGCCAGCGATGCTGGTTGAAAAGTACGACCACCCGCGCATTGCTGGGCTTCATCCATTCGGGCAGCGGGCTGCCTTCCATGCGCCAGCCGCAGATGAAGTGCACGCACGGATCGACCGGGCGGTTGGCGTAGTCGTTGCAGCCGCTGCCCGTGCTGTGCGGACAGGGTTTGCCGGGATGAACGGGTACGCCGTTGACGCGGATCTGCAGCCAGCCGTCGCAGCAGGCCGTGCACGGCTGACACTCGCGGGATGAAGGCTTGTTCGCCAAACCAGCTCGGGATCGGTGGCAGGACCGCATGAGGCGGCGCTGAGGTCGTAAAAATCGATCGAGCGCCAGCGGCTCGCGCACGCCGCGCTCGCGGTCCGAGTTTACTCCAGCCGTATCGGCGCCGGAAGTTGCCGCTACCGTCGCCACCAGGGGGCGCAGCAACGCCTTTCATCCCGGCGAAACTGCCGGGACAGGCGCTCGGTCCGCTCGTTGACCCGTCCTCACGCCGGGGTGGATGTCGTGTCATCCGCCCAGGTGGCCTCGCCTCTGCGCGTGATTATGCGAACCGACTCGACGCTGCGGGCTCACCACCCGCCAGCGAACCGAGGCGCCCGCGCCAGTCGCACGCATGTGTTGCGAGCCCGCAACAACCGGAGGCGCCGTAATGGCGAAATCCTTGCGAATCCGTTGCGATGGCGTACGTTATCCTACAAGCTTGGCATCAACCGTAAAGGGAGTGCCGTGCTACCAAAAATGCGTACGCGGTTGCCTGAATGGTGAATCTGATAAGGAGATTTGGAATGGAGAAGAAATTGTTGGCGGTGGCGGTCGCCGGAGCGCTCGCCGTGCCAGCCATCGCGTTCGCACAGAGCACGGTGCAGATCTACGGCCGGGTGACCTACGAGTACGGCCAGGCCGACCAGGGACCGGGCCGGCCGGACCTCGACTTCGCCGATACGCCGGGCGGCAGCGCGATCGGCTTCAAAGGCGTCGAACAACTGGGCGGTGGCATGTCGGCGTGGTTCCAGTGCGAAAGCTCGGCCGACATCACCGGTTTCGACACGTCCAGCATCTGCACCCGTAACAGCGCGGTCGGCTTCCGTGGCGGCTTCGGCAACATCTTCGCCGGCAAGTGGGATACGCCGATGAAGCGGGCCATGGGCCTCGGTACGGTCGGTGCCGAAGAGACCGGCATTCTCGGCATGTCGTTCCTGCCCTTCGGCGGCTCGGGCGGTGCGGACATCTCCGGCGCCGGCGTCGATTCGCAGCTGCGGCAGCGCTGGAAGCGCCGTGAATCGAACATCATGCAATACGAGACGCCGAAGTTCGGTGGCTTCCAGGTGATGGGCGCCGTGACGGCAGCCAACCGGACTGCAAGCGCTCTCAGCGGGGAAAACGATGAGTCGCGGCTTTGGTCGGTTGCCGCAACCTACGCCAACGGTCCGCTCGGCGTCGGCCTTGCGTATGAGAGACACAATGAAGTTGGTACAAACCTGGGCGCCGCCGATCTGGACGACCGCGCATGGGGCGTTGCACTCGGCTATCGCTTCGGCCCCGTCCGAGTCGGTGGCACGTTCCTCGACTCCAAGTACGAAACCGGGCCCGGGACGGAGCTCAAGAAGAAGAGCTGGACGCTCGGCGTGGATTGGATGATTGCGGGTCCGCACACCGTGTCGGCGCAGTACGCAAAGATTGGCGACTCCAAGGGCAACAGCCCGATCGGCATCGGCGGTACATCCAACGGCGCGCACGCTGCAAGCGGCGGCGACACCGGTGGCGACGCCTGGTCGCTCGCATATCAGTACGCATTCTCCAAGCGTACAACCGTGAAGCTCGGCTATGTCCGGGTCGACAACGACTCGAACACCGGCACGTATCGGATCGGGAACACCGCGAACCTGCTGGACGCAGGCGAGAACGTCGACGGCTGGGCGTTCCTTGTGAAGCACAACTTCTAACGATGTCGGTTCTACACGAGGACGGGGACACCGTCCTCGTGTAGCAGCGGGTAAGACCTTCTCCAGGTCTTCTCCTGATCGGTTCGGCAGGCCCCGAGGGGACCTGTCGGCCATGCGTTGTTGCGAACCCGCAACATTACGTTAGACTGGGTTGCACAAAGACAAGGCGCGCTATTGCTCCGGCGCGATCGTCTCCTGCACACTGCGTTCGAACCTCGCCAGATCGGGGGGTATCGGGATTGTCGCAATCGGATGGTGCGACCGGCCCTGGCGTCATGAACCTGATAAGGAGACTTGGAATGGAGAAGAGATTATTGGCGGTGGCGGTCGCCGGAGCGCTCGCCGCGCCAGCCATCGCGTTCGCACAGAGCACGGTGCAGATCTACGGTCGGATGACCTATGAGTGGGGCCGTGCCGATCAAGGGCCCGACCGGCCGGACCTCGACTTCTCCGATGGGCCGGGCGGCAGCGCGATCGGCTTCAAGGGCGTCGAGCAACTCGGTGGTGGCCTGTCGGCCTGGTTCCAGTGCGAAAGCTCGGCCGACATCACCGGTTTCGACACCTCCAGCATCTGTACCCGCAACAGCGCGGTCGGCTTCCGCGGCGGGTTCGGCAACGTCTTCGCCGGCAAGTGGGATACCCCCATGAAGCGCGCGCTAGGCTTGGGGACCGTCGGTGCGGAGGCAACCGGTATCCTGGGCATGTCCTTTCTGCCGTTCGGCGGCGCGGGCGGCACGGATATTTCCGATGTAGGCGTCAACAGCTTGACGCGCCATCGCTGGAAGCGGCGTGAATCCAATTTGATGACGTACGAAACCCCGAAGTTCGGCGGCTTCCAGGTGATGGGTGCGGTTACCGGGGCCAACCGGACTTCCACCGCCAACGACAATGTCGATCCGAATAATCAACAGGCGCGCCTGTGGTCGCTTGCAGGCACTTATGTCAACGGCCCCCTCGGAATCGGTCTGGCCTACGAGAGACACAACGAAGTAGGTTTTGGCCAGACGCCCGCAGGGACACAGGATCTGGACGACCGGGCGTGGGGTGCCTCCGTGGGCTATCGCTTCGGCCCGGTTCGCGTCGGCGCTACCTATCTGGATTCCAAGTACGAAACCGGTCCTGGGATAGAGTTGAAGAAGAAGAGCTGGACGATCGGTGCGGACTGGAGGGTTGGAGGCCCGCATATGCTATCGGTACAGTACGCGAGTATTGGCGATTCGAAGGGCAACAGCCCGATCGGGGTCGGCGGAACGTCGAACGGCTCGGTTGCCGCAAGCGGCGGCGACACCGGCGGCGATGCCTGGTCGCTCGGTTACACGTACGCCTTCTCCAAACGAACGACCGTGAGGCTTGGCTACGTCCGGGTCGACAACGACTCGAACACCAACACATACCGGGTCGGAAATACCGCGAACCTGCTCGACGACGGCGAGAACACGGACGGCTGGGCATTCCTCGTAAAGCACAATTTCTAACCGAAGCCGAACTGCATTCGTTTGGACGGGCGCCAGCGAGCGCCCGTTTTTCCGCGCGTCCGGGCCATCGGGCCTCGATCGGTCTGCCGTGCATCCCTGCGCACGCGTAGCGTTGGCCCCCTACGGGCGTTCGTTCGCCAGATTCGAGTAAAGCGCCTCCAAAGCCCGGGTGAAGCCGGTGGAGTCGAATAGCGCCGATGCATCTTGCGCCTGCGCTACCCGGCTACGGACCGATTCGGCAAACGCGGCCTCGGTGGCAAAGCGCCTGGCGAGGCGCTCGTACCCGGCGAGATCGCGTGTGATCAGGTCCGCCAACCCGGCGCTCGTAAGCAGGCTGCCGGATACGCGCGAGGCAAAGGTCTCGCCGCACAAGCCCACGGCAGGGCAGCCGCACCACAACGCGTCGCTCAAGGTGGTGTGCGATGTATAGGGAAAGGTATCGAGAGCGAGCTCGGCAACGCGGTAACGCGCCAGATGCTCGGCATTCGGCAGCTTCGGCGCGAATACCAGGCGTTCGACTTCGACGCCGCTGGCCTGCGCGAGCTCGGATAGATTGCGCTTTGCCTGCGGGTAGCTTTCGAGCAGCCACAGCACGCCCCCGGGAACGGCGCGAAGCAGCCGCATCCAGACCGCGAACACTTCGGGCGTGATCTTGTAGGTCTGATTGAAGCAGCAGAAGACGAATCCGGCATCCGGCAACCCATAGTCGCGCCGCGATCGCGGTTCCTCGACCGCGCGCTTGCGATCGTTCGGCTGATAGCAATATGGCAGACGCAGGACGCGCTCCGAGTAGCCGCGCTCGCTCTCTGGCGGTATGACGAAAGCATCGGCGATCACGCCATCGATGAACGACGCGCCGGTCGTGCCGGGGTATCCCAACCAGGTGAGTTGCACCCTGCACGGCCGGCGCGCCAGGATCGTGAGGCGATCGCCCACGGTGTAGCCCTTGAGATCGACCAGGATGTCGAGCGCATCGTCGCGCAGGCGCTGCGCCGCCACGTCGTCGGGCTCGCGCGCGATGTCGATGAAATGCTCGCACGCGCCCTGCAGCCGCCTTCGCATCGGGCTCGCGTCGGCGGGCCCGTACGAGTAGGCGAATATCTCGAAGCGCTGCCGTTCGTGCTGCTCGAGCACTTCCGCGATCAGGTAGGCGGTGGCGTGCTCCTGCAAATCCGAGGAGAGATAGCCGATGCGCAGACGATCGCGGCGTGGCGGGGCGGGTGCTGCCGAAGTGCGACGCGTGATCGGCCCGAAGCGCGCTGCCGCCCAGCGCGTGACGTAGTCGAATTGCTCCTGCGCCTCTAGCGGCTCGCACAAAAGCCAGAACGGCCGGCCCGCGAGCTCGCCACGGTCGATGGCCGCCTTGGTTTCGTCCCACGCCGCCGTCCATCGGCCCCAGTCGCACGCATGCCGCAAGAGGTAAGTCAGCATGCCCAACAGATCGCTATTCCGGGTGCGCGCATAACCGCGCTCGAGCACGCCGATCGACTCGTCCAGGCGACTGCGCACGAGCGCCACGTTCGCAGCCGTGGTGTACGCCTCGGCGATGTCGCCGTTCAGCTCGATCGCACGCCGGGCAGCGGCCTGCGCTTGGTCGAGATCGCCGCGCTCGAACAGGCTGCCGGCCAGCGCGCAATGTGCGTTCGCATTGCCGGGCTCGACTTGCAACACGGCCTGCAGGTGCTCGATCGCTTCGTCCAGGCGGCCCATGGCGAGACAGACCGACGCCAGGCCCTCGTGGGCGGCAACCAGGTCCGGCGCGATCCTCAATGCCGCGAGGTAATGCGCTCGCGCTCTCTCGCTCAGGCCTTGCAACGCGAGGGTATGCGCGAGCTCGCTCATCGCGTTGGCGTGAGCCGGGTCCAGTGCGATCGCTCGCGCCAGGCGCTCGGCCGCCTCGTCCAAAGCGAATTGCTTCTGCAGAACGATACCCAGATTCACCATCGCGTCGACGAATCGAGGCGACTTGGCGAGCGCCTGCTCGAACCATCGCCGAGCCGCCGTCCAGTCCTCGTCTCGCAAGGCGAGGACGCCGAGATTGAACTCCGCTTCAGCGCTCGCCGGGGCAAGCTGCATGGCGGCCTGGAAGCATTCGCGGGCGGCCGCGCGCTCGCCCGTATCGGCCAGCGCGCGACCCAGGTTCACTCGCGCATCGGCGTCCTGCGGCGCGATCGCGACCGCGCGGCGCAACGGGGCCAAGGCATCGCCGGGCCGACTCTGCTCGAGCATGGCGATACCGAGGCGCATGAACACCGTCGCAGGCGCTCCCGCCAATCGAGCCGCTTTCGCCAGTACCGCTTCCGCCTCGGCATACCGGCCGAGGAGCAGATGCGCGAGGCCGAGCGTCTCCAGCGCGGCGCCGCTTTCTGGATCGACCGACAGTGCGCGCTCTAGCGTTGCAATCGCCTCGGCGGCGCGATGCTGCGAAAGCTGCGCGGTACCGAGCAGGTACAGCGCCTCCGGATTGCGCGGCGCCTTGCGCAGAACCTGCTCGCACAACGCAGCCGCAGCGGCCGCGTCCCCGGTGTGCAAGCACTTTTCGGCTTGCCGCAGCTGGCGAAACAATACAGTGGACATCGTGCAGCCGATCGCGTGTTGCCCGGATGATATAGCAACCGCTTGCCGCGGCTCGCGAGCTGCCAACGCTGCCGCGATGGAACGTTCGTTCGCGTTGGCGCGTCATCGATGCCGGCGGTAAGAGAGCACCGATGGTAAGCCCGGGTCGATTGTTGCCCGGGCTCGACGGGGCTCCTACAATCCGCGAGCGGCGGCGGTCGCTTCGCCCTCCCGATCGCTCGCGGCTCGCGCTGGCGCAGCAGCTTGCGCCGGTAAACGGGGCGCGCCTCGCGTCCGCGCGACGAGCAAGCGCCGAACCGAGTTCCATCCCGGCCGCGCCAGGGCGCAACGAGTCAGTCAGTCATGCCCGAAGTCGAGGAAAAGCGCCCGCGCCTGCAGGAGAACCTGCAGCAGGTCATCGAGCTTCTGCGCGGTCACGAGGCTGCGGACGAGCTCGCTCGCGAGTCCGACGAAGGGCCGGTGGCGGCCGCTGCCGCGCGTGCGGCGGGGGAGAGTCTTGCCGAGTTGCAGGCGACGCTGGAGGAGATGCACCCGGCGGATGTCGCCCACATCCTCGAAGCGCTGCCGCTCGATCAGCGCCTGATCGCCTGGGACCTGGTCCGTCAGGATCGCGACGGCGAGATCCTGCTGGAAGTCTCCGACGCCGTGCGCGAGTCGCTGATCGCGCACATGGAGACCGACGAGCTGATCGCCGCGACCGGACAGCTCGATGCCGACGAGATCGCCGACCTCGCACCGGATCTTCCGCCGGAGGTCATGGACGATGTGCTCCGGTCCCTGTCGGTGGAGGAGCGCGAGCAGCTGCGCGCGGCGCTGTCCTACCCCGAGGAGTCGGTCGGCGCGCTCATGGACTTCGACATGATCGGCGTGCGCGACGACGTGACGGTCGAAGTCGTCCTGCGCTACCTGCGCCGGCACGAGGAGCTCCCGGACCACACCGACCAGCTGTTCATCGTCGATCGGGCCGAGCGCCTTAAAGGTTTCCTGCCGGTGAATCGACTATTGGTGAGCGCTCCGGACACCCTTGTCGGCGACATCATGTCGACCGAGGACATGGTGACGCTGCGCCCGGAGCAGGATGCGCGGGAAGCCGCGCTCGCCTTCGAGCGTTACGACCTCGTCTCCGCCGCGGTGGTCGACCGCGCGGGCAAGCTGCTGGCGCGCGTGACGGTCGATGCGGTGGTCGATTTCATCCGCAGCCGCAGCGAAAGCGAGATGCTGTCGGCGGGCGGCTTGCGCGAGGACGAGGATCTGTTCGCCCCGGTGTGGGCGAGCCTGCGCAACCGCTGGACGTGGCTCGCCGTGAACCTCGTGACAGCCTTCGTCGCTTCGCGCGTGATCGGTGTGTTCGAAGGCTCGATCGAAAAGCTGGTGGCCCTGGCGGCGCTGATGCCGATCATCGCCGGCATCGGCGGCAATTCGGGCAACCAGACGATCACGATGATCGTGCGCGGATTGGCGCTGGGCCAGGTGACCAGCGACAACGCCCGGGCGCTGCTGGTGAAGGAGTTCCTGGTCGCGCTGGTGAACGGTTTGATCTGGGGTGCCGTGGTGGGCTTGTTCGCCTTCGTGATCTACCATAACTGGCAGCTCGGTCTGGTGATGATGGGTGCGATGCTGCTCAACATGATGCTTGCCGCCGTCATGGGATTTGCCATCCCGATGACCATGCACAAGCTGGGACGCGATCCGGCGATCGGGTCGAGCGTGATGATCACCGCGATCACGGACAGCAGCGGATTTTTCATCTTTCTGGGATTGGCGACCGTGTTCCTGGTGTAGACGCATGCCGACCCCACGCTTCGCACCCGAGGCACGGCGATGCCGTGGCACGGGCCACATGTCCCACCTGTTCGATCGTCGCCTCCGGCGGAGCTCACCATGACCGTGCTGAAACCGAACGCTATCCGGCCCTCGGAGATCACGCCGCAAAGCGTTTACGCGCAGCGCCGGCGCTTCATCCGCGGCTGCGCCGGCGCCCTTGCCTCGGCCGCTTTGCCGGCCTGGATCTCCGAATCGGCGGCGCAGACGGGCGCGAAGTTCGCCGGTTTGCGCAAGAGTGCGTACTCCACCGAGGAGACGCTCAATACCTTCAAGGAGATCAGCACCTACATCAACTTCTACGAATTCGGCACCGACAAGACCTCCCCGGTGCAGCGATCGCAAAGCCTGCGCACGCGCCCATGGACGGTGGCGATCGAGGGCGCGGTCAAGCGGCCGCGCACCTTCGGCATCGAGGAGTTGCTGCAACTGGCGCCGCTGGAGGAGCGCATCTACCGGCTGCGCTGCGTCGAAGCCTGGTCGATGGTGATCCCCTGGGTCGGCTATCCGCTGGCCGAGCTGATCAGGAAGGTCGAGCCGACCGGCAACGCCAAGTTCGTCGAGTTCGTCACGCTGCTCGATGTCTCGCAGATGCCCGGCCAGCGCCTGCCGGTGCTGGAATGGCCCTACGTCGAGGGGCTGCGCATGGACGAGGCGATGCATCCGCTCACCTTGCTCACCTTCGGCTTGTACGGGCAGGTGCTGCCGAACCAGAACGGCGCGCCGGTGCGCATGGTGGTGCCGTGGAAGTACGGCTTCAAGAGCGCGAAGTCGATCGTCAAGATCCGCTTCGTCGACAAAGAGCCGGTCAACTCGTGGCAAAAGTCGGCCGCGCACGAGTACGGCTTCTACTCCAACGTGAACCCGAACGTCGACCATCCACGCTGGAGCCAGGCGCGCGAGCGCCGCATCGGCGAGTTCTTCAAGCGCCCGACCTTGCCCTTCAACGGCTACGCCGAGCAAGTCGCGAGCCTCTACAGCGCAATGGACCTGAAGAAGCTCTATTGATCGCCCAGCGGCCGGCGTCCTTGCGCCACATCGAAAACGTGACGTTCCGGCGCATCCGCGCGGGCGTCTTCCTGCTCTGCCTGGCGCCGCTCGCGCGGCTCGTGGTGCTTGGCTCGAGCGACGGCCTGACGGCGAACCCGATCGAGTTCATCACCCGCTCCACCGGCACGTGGACGCTCGTTTTCCTTCTGATCACGCTCGCGGTGACGCCGCTACGCCGCGCGCTCGGCTGGGCGTGGCTGCTGCGGCTGCGCCGGATGCTGGGCCTCTATGCCTTCTTCTACGGCTGCCTGCACCTCACGACTTATGTCTGGCTCGACCAGTTCTTCGATCCGGTCGCGATCGCGCGCGATATCGTGAAGCGCCCGTTCATCACCATGGGCTTCACCGCCTTCGTGCTGATGCTGCCGCTGGCGCTCACCTCGACCCATGCCATGGTGCGGCGCCTGGGGGCGGCGCGCTGGCAGCGTCTGCACCGGCTGGTCTACGCGGTGAGCGTCGCCGGGGTCGTTCACTACTGGTGGCTGGTGAAGCGCGACGTGACCCAGCCGCTCATCTATGCGCTGCTGCTCGCCGTATTGCTGCTGCTGCGGGTGGGATACTGGATCGGCGCGGCTCGAGGGCGGGAAGCGAAGCGCGGTGCGGCATGAAGAGAGCAAGAGCGGGCACACAGCGCGTCGTCGATGACTGTGCTTTGCGAGAATTCGCAACGGGCGGGTGACGTTGTAGAGCGGCCCCAGAAGCAAAAAAGGCGGGAGCACGAATGCTCACCGCCTTATGCTGCTAGCGGGAGTCTTGCTCCCGCCTTTTCTTTACACTTTCTTCTTGGCTGCTTTCTTCGCAGGCTTCTTCGCTGCCTTCTTCGCTGGCTTCTTGGCCATTCTCATCTCCTTACGAGGTTGCTGTTCAGTACGAGCTCGTGACCCGCACCGCCAAGCTTTCCATTCGACTTTGCATGCATCGCTTCGTCGTTGTATCCACTCATGACGAGAGGATGGATGCTTGGTGAGCGCATTCTATGCCAGATTTAGATCAAAATACAACAGCCTCGTCAAGTTTTTTGCGCGCGCATCGCGCTGCGCGTCATCGATGCGACAGTCGCCTCGCAGCGAATGCGATGCGCACGCGTGCCGCGGCTAGAGCATGCGACGCGCGCGCCGTCGCTCACTCAATCGGGAAGAAACGATTCGCGCGCGTACAGCTCGGCGATGCTCTCGCGGGCGCGAACGAGATGGACGCGATCGCCGTCGACGATCACCTCGGCAGCGCGCGGGCGCGAGTTGTAGTTCGAGCTCATGCTCATGCCGTAGGCGCCGGCCGAGAGCACGGCGATCAGATCGTCCGCCTCCACCGAGAGCATGCGATCGCGGCCGATGAAGTCTCCGCTCTCGCAGACCGGGCCGACCACCTGGCACAGCCGCGCCGCCTCGGAGCTGCGGCGGTTGAGCGGACGGATCTCGTGCCAGGCATCGTAGAGCGCAGGGCGGATCAGATCGTTCATCGCCGCATCCACGACCGCGAAGCAGCGCTCCGGCGTTACCTTCAGGTACTCGACGCGGGTGAGCAGGAGGCCCGCGTTGCCCACCATGGAGCGGCCCGGCTCGACCATGATGCGCAGGCGCCGCTCTCCCAGCCGTGCAGTCAGCGCGTGCACATACTGCTCGATGCTGGGCGGGTCGTCCTCGGGTCGATAGCGGATTCCGAGCCCGCCGCCCACGTCGAGGTGCTCGATGGCGATGCCTTCCGAGCGCAGCGCATCGGCGAGCGCGAGCACCCGCTCCAGCGCGGCCGCGAACGGGGCGGCCGTCGTGAGCTGCGAGCCGATGTGGCAATCGATGCCCGCGATATGCAACCCCGGCAACCGGCTTGCCTTGCGATAGAGCGCGAGAGCCTGTTCGTGCGGGATGCCGAACTTGTCCTGCCGCAGGCCGGTGGAGATGTACGGATGGGTGCGCGCGTCCACGTCGGGGTTCACGCGCAGGCTCACGTTGGCGCTGCAGCCGCAGCCGGCGGCGAGCTGCGACAGGCGATCGAGCTCGGCCTCGGACTCGACGTTGAAGCAGTGGATGCGCGCGGCCAGCGCCTGCTCGATCCCGGCGCGGCTCTTGCCGACGCCCGAGAACACGATCCGCGACGGATCCGCCCCGGTTGCCAGCACGCGCGCGAGCTCGCCGCCGGAAACGATATCGAAGCCGCTGCCCAGGTCGTTGAAGAGCTTGAGGATGGCGAGATTCGAGTTGGCCTTCACCGCGTACAGGATGCGATGGTCGCGAGCGCCGAACGCGCGCCGGTACTGGTCGAACGCGTCCACCAGCGCGGCCTTCGAGTACACGTAGCAGGGCGTGCCGAATCGCTGCGCGATCGTGTCGAGCGCGACGCCTTCGACCGCGTGCTCGCCTTGCCGGTCGGTGAGCAGCGTCACGAGGATCTGCCCGGTTCGGTCGCCGGTGCGGGCGGCACGGGTTTCGCCGGCTGCTTCTGCGCCGGCTTGTCCGTGGGCAGGTAAAGCGGGCCTTTCAAGCCGCAGCCGCACAGGCAGGCGGCCACGATCAGGCTCAACACGATGCGTCGCATCTGCGGGGTCTTTCGTCGGTCGATTGTGGGTTGACTATAGCAGCGCTTTCGGCCGCGAAACCATGGCCTGAATCAGCGTTTACTCAGGTTTTTACGTGAGGCAATACGTGGCCGCAAACGACGCGCCGTGTCGGTACCCGCCGCGTCAGCGCTGCGAGGCCGCGCTACCGGTGATGCGCGCCATCTCGCGTTCGATCCAGTCTGCCACGTTCCGATTCAGCGCGTCGGCCTTCACGCCCTCGCATGCGATCGGTTCCCCGATGCTCACCGTGACCGTCCCCGGATACTTGATGAAGCCGTTCTTGGGCCACAACTCCCCGGCATTGTGCGCGACCGGAACCACGGCGACGCGGGTACGGCATGCGAGCCACGCGCCTCCGGCCTGGAACGACGTGCGGCTGCCGGGCGCAACACGCGTTCCTTCGGGAAAGATCACGATCCAGAAGCCCTGGGCGAGGCGATCCTTGCCTTGCTCCAGCAACCGGCGCAGCGTCTGGCTCGGCGCCGCGCGCTTTACCGTGATCGGTGAGAGCGTTGCCAGCCCCCAGCCGAAAAACGGAATCCACAGCAAGCCCCGCTTCAACACCAGCACTTGCGGCGGCAGCAGCACCTGGAATGCGAGCGTCTCCCAGGCCGACTGATGTTTCGAGAGCACGATGTACGGCCCGTCCTGGGGAACACGACCCTGTATTCGATAGCGGATGCCGCACACAGCGCGGGCGAGGGCGATGACGACATGCGACCAGGAGGTGACGATGCGATAGCGTATGTGCGCCGGTAGCGGCAGCACCAGCCACGATGCCAAGGCGTAGGGCGGCGTGATGAGCACCACGAGCACGGCGAACAGGGTGGAGCGCACGATTACGCCGAGCCTCGGTCGCTGCTGCAGCGGGATCGTGCGCTCGGCGGACGGATCATGCGCTGCGCTCACGTCCGGCGAGCGCATCGGTGCACGCGGCTTGAGATCGGGCTGCATGCGGGCCAAAGAGACTCCGCTTGCTTCAGCCGGCCAGGTGCCGGGCGAAGTCGGCCAGGTCGTCGAACACCTGCGTATGCGGCGGCAGGTCGCCTTCCTTGAGCGTGATCCTGCCCTTGCCGGTCGTGACCAGGACCGGAGCTGCTCCGACTTCGTGCGCGGCCTGCAGGTCACGCAGCGCATCGCCGACCGCAGGTACGTCCTTCAGATCCGAATTGAAGCGCCGGCCAATCTCGCGCAGCATCCCGGCCTTGGGCTTGCGGCAGTCGCAGTGGGCGTCGGCCGCGTGCGGGCAGTAGAACACGGCGTCGATGCGGCCGCCGACCTGCGCCAGGGTACGGGTCATCTTGTCGTTGATGGCGTTGAAAGCCGCCATGTCGAGCAGTCCGCGGCCGATACCGGACTGATTGGTTGCGACCACGACCCGGTAGCCGCGCTGGTTGAGCATTGCAATTGCTTCCGGGCTCCCCGGTATCGCACGCCACTCCTCCGGGGTCTTGATGAAGCGGTCGCTGTCTAAATTGATGACCCCGTCACGGTCCAGAACGATCAGCTTCATGCCGGCAACCTGGAGATGTTGGCCACGCAATTGAGCAGATGGTTGAGCGCGTTCAAGAGCGCAAACCGGTTGTTGCGCAGCGCCGAATCGGGCACCACCACGCGCACATCGGTGAAGAACCGGTCCACCGGGTCGCGCAAATGGGCGAGCGCGCTCAATGCCGCGGCGAACTCGCGCCGTTCAACCTGCGACTCGACGTCGGGCTTCATTCGCGTCAGGGCCGCGTAGAGCGCCTTTTCGGCCGGCTCTTGCAGCAGCGCTTCCGATACGCCCTGACCGAGCTCCACGACTTTCTCCTTCGCCACGATGTTGCGCGAGCGCTTGTTCGCTTCGATCAGGCTCGCCGACTCGGGCAGCGCGCGGAAGCGGCGGATCGCATCGAGCCGCGGCAACAGCTGATTCAACGGCAGGTTATGGGTGCGATAGAGATCCAGCACCGACTCGATCTCCTCGGGCGCATAGCCGCGCTCGTTGAGGTAGCCCACCGAGCGATCGAGAACGAATCCGACCAGATCGGACACGACGTTTTGGTCGAGCGCCACTGCGTGCTGGAAGCCCTCGCGCGCGAGCGCGAGCAGATCGTAGAGCGCGAGCGGCAGGTCGTATTCGATCAGGATGCGCAGCAGCCCCAGGGCATGGCGGCGCAGCGCAAACGGATCGCGATCGCCGCTCGGGACGAGTCCGATGCCGTAGATCCCGACCAGGATGTCGAGCTTGTCTGCGAGTGCCAGGACGGCGGGTGCACCTCGCGCCGGCAAGGCGTCCGCTGCGAAGCGCGGCCGGTAATGCTGCTCGATCGCCTGGCCGACTTCGGGCGAGTCGCCTGCGTGGATCGCGTAGTAGCGCCCCATGATGCCCTGCAGTTCGGGAAACTCGCCCACCATGCCGGTCGCGAGGTCCGCCTTGCACAGGAGCGCGGCGCGGTCCACGACCATGGGATCGACGCCCAGGCGCGAGGCGATGCGTCCGGCAGCCGAGCGCAGCCGCTCCACCCGCTCGCGCTGCGAGCCGAGCTTGTTGTGATACACCATGCGCTCGAGCTCGGGCAGGCGCTGTTCGAGCGGGACCTTGCGGTCCTGCTCGTAGAAGAAGCGCGCGTCGGCGAGCCGCGGCCGCACCACCCGCTGATTGCCATCCACGATGGCGACGGCGTCGTCGAGACGCATGTTGGCGACGATCAGGAAGGCGTTGAGCAGGTTGCCGCTAGGGTCGAGAAGCGGAAAGTACTTCTGGTTCTGACGCATCGTCAGCATCAGGCACTCGTGCGGCACCTGCAGGAATTCGGCCTCGAAGCGACCGACGTAGACGCTGGGATGCTCCACCAGCGCGGTCACTTCGTCGAGCAGGCTCTCCGGATCGGCTAGCACCGCATCGAGCTCTTGCGCCCGGGCTGTGATCTGGGATGCGATCTCGGCGCGCCGCTCGGCAAAGCTCGCGATCACCTTGCCGTCCTCGCGCAGCCGCTGCTCGTAGTCGTTCGCATGCGCGAGCACGATATCGCGCCGGCCCTGGAAGCGATGACCCCGGGTGGTGTTGCCGGCTGCGATGTCGAGCACCTGGCCGGGAACGACGCGGCTGCCGTGCAGCAGCACCAGGCCGTGCACGGGACGAACGAACTGCGCCTCGCCCGCGCCCCAGCGCATCAGCTTGGGGATCGGCAGCTTCTTCAGCGCCTCCGCGAGCAGCGCCGGTAAGTGCGCGTCGAGTGATTCGCCCGCCCGCCGGGAGCGAAACGCCCAGTATTCGGCCTTGCCATCCTGGACGTGCTCCAGCGCCTCGACCGCCACGCCGCAGGAGCGCGCGAATCCCGCCAGCGCGGCCGTGGGTTTGCCGGCGGCATCGTGCGCGGCCTGCACCGAGGGTCCCTTGCGCACGACCTCCCGGTCCTCCTGCCGGCCGCGGACCTGCGGGTAGCGTACGGCGAGGCGCCGCGGCGTGGCGAACACAACCGGCTCCGCGGCATCGGGCGCAACAAAGCCGGCCGCCTGCAACCCGACCCGCAGTTGCTCGGCAAGCGCTTCCGAGAGCCGGCGCAGCGCCTTCGGCGGCAGCTCTTCGCACAACAGCTCGACCAGCAGGGCTTCGGTGGTCATCGCTTATCGGCCGTCAGCATCGGAAACCCCAGCCGCTCCCGCGCCTCGTAGTAGCTCTTCGCGACCGCCCGTGCGAGTGCGCGCACCCGGGCGATATAGGCGGCGCGCTCGGTCACCGAAATGGCGCCACGAGCGTCGAGCAGGTTGAAGGTATGCGAACACTTCATGACCAGCTCGTAACCGGGGAGCGGCAGCCCCTGCTCGAGCAGGCGCATGGCCTGCGCTTCGTAGTCGGCGAACTGCCGGAAGAGCCAGTCGGCGTCCGCCAGTTCGAAGTTGTAACGCGACTGCTCGATCTCGTTCTGGTGGTACACATCGCCGTAGCTCACGCCCGGCGTCCATACCAGGTCGTAGACGCTGTCCTTGCCTTGCAGGTACATCGCAAGGCGCTCCAAGCCGTAGGTGATCTCGCCGGAAACCGGATGGCAGACGAGCCCGCCCACCTCCTGGAAGTACGTGAACTGCGTGACTTCCATCCCGTTCAGCCATACTTCCCAGCCCAGCCCCCAGGCGCCGAGCGTGGGCGATTCCCAATCGTCCTCGACGAAGCGGACGTCGTTGCGGCCGAGATCGACCCCCAGCGCCGCCAGCGAGCCGAGATAGAGATCCTGAAAGGCCGCCGGCGACGGCTTCATGATGACCTGGTACTGGTAATAGTGTTGCAGGCGGTTGGGATTCTCGCCGTAGCGCCCGTCCTTCGGCCGGCGCGAGGGCTGCACGTAGGCGGCATTCCAGGGCTCGGGCCCGATAGCGCGCAGAAAGGTCGCGGTATGGAAGGTGCCCGCGCCGACCTCCATGTCGTAGGGCTGCAGCAGCGCGCAGCCTTGTGCATCCCAGTACTGCTGCAGGCTGAGGATGATCTGCTGGAAGCTCGGCGTGTCGAATCGATCGGACATGAGCAGGCGATTGCGGGCGTCGTGCTGGCGGAAGCGGCACACTTGCAAAGAAGAGCCGAATTCTACCGGGTTCGCCGCGGCTGCGGCCTAACGAAGCTGTAGAAAAACGCCGCGGTTGTGCAAGGCGTTCAATCGCGCACTCGCCTGGGTTTGCGCACGAATCCGGCGAGCAGGAACACGGCGGCAAGGCCCAACGCCGGCGCATTGCCGAAGCGAACGTAAGGCGTCGCACCCGTGTGTCCCCGCACCTCGGCCTCCACGGTTGCGTTGCGAAACGTTAACGCCACGTGGGTCACGCGCCCTGTTGGCGCCACCACTGCCGTCATGCCGGTGTTGGTAGCGCGCAGCATAGGACGGCCGGTTTCGATCGCTCGCATCTGTGCGATCTGCAGGTGCTGCCTGGGCGCGATCGAATCGCCGAACCAGGCAACGTTGCTCACGTTGACGAGCAGTGTCGCCTCGGGCAACTGGCGGATGATTTCCTCGCCGAACACGTCCTCGTAGCAGATGTTCACCGCCACGCGCTGGCCCGCGACCGCAAGCGGACGCTGGGTCGGCGTGCCGCGAGAAAAATCGGTGAGCGGGATGGCCATCGCCTCCACCACCGGCGCGAGCAGCGGCCGCAACGGGATGAACTCTCCGAACGGCACCAGGTGCGACTTGCGGTACACCTGCGAGGGCGAGGCGCCGATGCTCACGACACTGTTGTAGTAGCCACCGTCGCCGCGCTCCGGCAGGCCGAAGAGCACGTCGGCGCCATGGGCCTTCGCATGCGCGTCCACCGCTTGCAGGAATTCTTGCGGCACATCCCGCAGGAACATCGGCAGCGCGGTTTCGGGCAGGATGATGAGCTGCGCCGAGGACGCGAGGATCATGCGCTGGTACAAGCGCAGCGTCACGGCGACCTGCTCCGGGCGCCATTTGATGCTTTGGGCGACGTTGCCCTGCAGCAGGCTCACCCGCACGGGTTCGCCGGCCGGTTCGGTCCAGGTATTCGCCTTGAGCCCGGCGGCAACAACCCACAGCAGCGCAGTCACGGCGAGCGGTCGCCAGTCGGGATTGCGCCAGCCGTCCGCGAACACATGCAGCGCGAGACCGGCGCTGGCGACGAGCGCGAGGCCGACACCGTGTACGCCCAGCACCGGCGCTATGCCGACCAGTGGACTCTCGGCGGCCTGAGAGTAGCCGATGCCGAGCCAGGGAAAGCCCGTGAAGAGCCAGCCGCGGACCCACTCGGTGAGGACCCACGCGCCCGGGAACACGACACAGCGTCGCAGCCAATCGGAGCGGGTGCGGACGGCGACGCTCGAGGCAAGCGCCGGGTAGAGCGCCAGGTACGCGCAGAACAATAGCGTGACGCCTGCGGCGAGCGGCGCGGGCATCGCGCCGAAGTCGTGCAGGCTCACATAGACCCACGACACGCCCGCAAGAAAGAAGCCGAGCCCGAAGGCAAAGCCGAGCTTGAAGGCGGCGCCCGGCGCGGCCGCCCGCTCGGCAAGGCGCAACAGCCATGCGAGCGTGACGACCGGCAGCAGGAAAATCTCGAACGGCGCGAATCCGCCGACCGTGCCCAGGCCGAGAGCGAACGCCGCGGCAAGCGGTTTCCAGCGCACCGCTGCCATCGATCAGGCGCCGGCGAAATCCGCGGACGGCGCCGCCGCGCGCTTGCAGCGCGCACTCCGCCTGGGAGCCGCGAGGGCGCCGGAGCTACTCGCGTGCATCCTCGGCGCCCGGGTCGTCCGGAAGGCGTTCCACTTCCAGCAGATGCAGCCGCCGGCTGTCGGCGCGCAGGACGTTGAACAGCAGGTTGTCGATGCGGATCGATTCGCCGCGCTTGGGCAGCCGGCCGAAGCGGTTGATGACCAATCCGCCCACGGTATCGAAGTCCTCGTCGTCGAAGTGGCAGCCCAGCGCGGCGTTGAAGTCGCGGATCTCGGTCAGGGCCTTGACCCGGTACTGTCCGGGCTTGTCCTGCACCATGTTGTCGTCGGCTTCGTCGTAGTCGTGCTCGTCCTCGATCTCGCCCACGATCTGCTCCAGCACGTCCTCGATCGTGAGCAGTCCCGCCACGCCACCGTACTCATCCACGACCATCGCCATGTGATTGCGATTGGCGCGAAACTCCTTCAGCAGCACGTTCAACCGCTTCGATTCGGGAATGAACACGGCCGGGCGCAGCATGTCGCGGACGTTGAACTCCTCCTCGCCGGCGTAGTAGCGCAGCAGGTCCTTGGCGAGCAGGATGCCGATCACGTCGTCCTTGTTCTCGTTGATCACCGGAAAGCGCGAGTGGCCGCTTTGGATCACCAGCGGGATGAAGCGATCGGGGGATTCCTTGACGTCGATCACTTCCATCTGCGAGCGCGGCACCATGATGTCGCGCGCCTGCAGCTCGGAGACCTGCAGCACGCCCTCGATCATCGACAGCGCGTCGGCGTCGAGCAGATTGCGCTGAAACGACGAGTGCAGCAGCGATACGAGCTGCTGGCGATCGCCCGGCTCGCGCATCAGCAATGCGCCCAGGCGGTCGAGAAGACTGTGTCTCGGTGAAGTCGCCATGGGCTTTGTCGTTGCGGCTGCGAACCCGATCAGCATGCGGGACGATACGGATCGGGATAGCCCAATCGTTTCAGTATCGCGCTCTCGCGTGCTTCCATGGCCGCCGCATCGCGGCTGGCGATGTGATCGTGCCCCTGCAGGTGCAGCATGCCGTGGACGACCAGATGCGCGTAATGCGCCTCCAGCGCGATTGCGCCCGCACGCGCTTCGCGCTCGACCACGGGCGCGCATAGCGCGATATCGCCCGCGAGCCGCGGCCGGTCGTCGTAGACGAAGGTGAGCACGTTGGTAGCGTAGCGGCGGCCGCGAAAGCGCTGGTTGAGGCTCCGTCCCTCGCGCCCGTCCACGATACGCAAGGTTACGCGTGCATCGCGCTCCAGTGCGGCCTGGGCCCACGCGCGCAGCTTCCGGCGCGACGGGATTGCGGCTGCCTTGCACGCGAGCTGGAGCGTGAACACGAGCTTTCTAGTCCTGCGGCTTGTCGGTGTGCGGGCGGTGCGTTTCGTAGGCATTGACTATGCGCTGCACCAGCGGATGACGAACGACGTCGACGCTTTCGAACAATGTGAACGCGATGCCCTTGACATCCGCGAGCACCTCGCGCGCCTCCACCAGGCCGCTCTTCTGCCCGCGCGCGAGATCGATCTGGGTAACATCGCCGGTGATCACCGCCTTAGTGCCGAAACCCATGCGGGTCAGGAACATCTTCATCTGCTCGGGCGTGGTGTTTTGCGCTTCGTCGAGGATGATAAAGGAATGGTTGAGCGTGCGCCCGCGCATGAACGCGAGCGGTGCAATCTCGATCGTGCTGCGCTCGAACAGCCGCCCGACCTTGTCGAAGCCCATCAGGTCGTACAGCGCGTCGTAGAGCGGGCGCAGATAGGGGTCGACCTTCTGCGCCATGTCGCCGGGCAGAAAGCCCAGGCGCTCGCCCGCCTCCACGGCGGGGCGCACCAGCACGATGCGCTTGACGCGGTCGCGCTCCAGTGCGTCGACCGCGCAGGCGACTGCAAGATAGGTCTTGCCCGTGCCGGCCGGCCCGATGCTGAACGTGATGTCGTAAGTCTGGATGTTCTGCAGGTACTGCACCTGCCGAGGCGTGCGCCCGCGCAGATCGCCCTTGCGCGTGAGCAAGGGCGCGATCTCGTTCGCCTCGGCCGCGGGCATTTGCTGGCGCACTTCGACCAGGCCCAGCTGGATGTCATCCGGGCTCACGTGCTCTCCGGCTTGCGCATACAGCCGTTCGAGCGCCTGCGCGCCTTGCGCGGTTCGTTCGGGTGCGCCGGAAAGCAGGAAGCGTTCACCACGGCGGGTGATGGAGATGTCGAGTGCCGACTCGATCGATCGCAGATTTTCGTCCAGTGCGCCGCACAGGTTGGCAAGGCGCTGGTTATCGACGGGGGTGAAGCTGATCTCGACGGACTTCGCTCTCAATGACGAACGAGCAGGAGAAAATGTTGTGACGATTGTCGGGCATTTCGCCGCGGCCAGCAAGCGCGCGGCCGGGACGCGGAATCGCATGCGCCGTGCCCGAATTCGAGCGTTATGCCGTAAGCAAGCGCCCGCGCAGAGAATGCGGCAACGCCTGCGTGATCTCGACATCGGCGAAGCGGCCGAGAAGGCGCTCGGGCCCGGCGAAATTGACCACCCGGTTGTTGTCGGTGCGCCCGCTCAATTCGCGCGCATCCTTGCGGGCATGCGAATCGATCAGCACGCGCTGGCGCGTGCCGACCATAGCTGCTCCGATCGCCTGCGCCTGCTGCTCGATCAGTGCCTGCAGGCGTTGCAGCCGCGCAAGCTTGGTGGCCTGCGGTGTGTCGTCGTGGAAGTTTGCTGCCGGCGTGCCGGGACGCGCGCTGAACACGAAGCTGAAGCTCGCATCGAAGCCGACCTCTTCCACCAGGCGAACGGTGGCTTCGAAGTCGGCCTCGGTTTCGCCGGGAAAGCCGACGATGAAATCCGAAGAAAGCGATAGATCGGCGCGCACGGCGCGCAGCCTGCGTACGATCGACTTGTACTCGAGCGCGCTATAGCCGCGCTTCATAGCGGCGAGGATCCGGTCCGAGCCGCATTGCACCGGCAAATGCACGTGGCTCACGAGCTGCGGGACCGCCGCGTAGGCATCGATCAGGCGTTGCGTGAATTCCTTCGGATGCGAGGTGGTGAAGCGGATGCGATCGATGCCCGGAATTTCCGCGACGTACTCGAGCAGCAGGGCGAAATCGCCGAGCCCGCCGTCGGTTAGTCGCCCTCGCCAGGCGTTGACGTTCTGGCCGAGCAGCGTCACTTCCTTCACGTCCTGCTGAGCGAGCACTGCGACTTCGGTCAGCACGTCGTCAAGCGGGCGCGAGACCTCCTCGCCGCGGGTATACGGCACGACGCAGAATGTGCAGTATTTGCTGCAGCCTTCCATGATGGAGACGAATGCGGCTACGCCCTCGACCCGCGCGGGTGGCAGCGCGTCGAATTTCTCGATCTCGGGAAACGAGATGTCGACTTGCGCCTTGCCGGTGCGAATGCGCTCGTCGATCAATGCGGGCAGCCGATGCAGCGTTTGCGGGCCGAACACCAGGTCGACGTAGGGCGCGCGCGCGACGATTTGCGCGCCCTCCTGGCTCGCCACGCATCCGCCCACGCCGATCAGCAACCCCGGACGCGAACGCTTCAGATGCTTGACGCGGCCCAGGTCGTGGAACACTTTTTCTTGCGCCTTCTCCCGCACCGAGCAGGTGTTGAAGAGAATTACGTCGGCCTCACCGGGGTCGTCGGTGGGCTCCATTCCACGCGCAGCGTGCAGCACGTCTGCCATCTTGTCCGAGTCGTACTCGTTCATCTGGCAGCCGAAGGTGCGAATGAAGACTTTGCTCGTCATGAAGGCGCTAGCGCCGGGCCGCGTCCAGTCTCTGCTGTTCCTGCGCGTTGAGCAGGTAGATGCGCATCACCGACCCGGTCTGATCGATCGTATAGACCACGTCGGCTTTCGCCGGCAGGAAGCCGGGCGTTATGGTGCGGTTGTTGATGTCGAAGATCACTGCACCGGGGGCGAGCCGGCGCACCTCGCCGCCAATGACCACGAACGGGCTCTGGTAGCCGGTGAGCTCGGCGCGCTTGGCGTTTGCGGGCAGCGTGCGTAGCTGCGAATAAGCCTGCCCGGGATCGAGCGCGAGCCAGATGCCCAGGATCAGCCCCGCCAGCAGGTTTGCGAGTCGGTCGAAAGCCATAGAGAATCAGGAATTTGTTTCGGGCACATTATAGCCCGGCCGACGGCGGGCGGTTTGGCCGCGCTGCGACAGGCGACGAGCTGTGGTTGGTAGTGATGGAGGGACTCGAACCCTCAACCTCCACATTATGAGTGTGGCGCTCTAACCGGTTGAGCTACATCACCCGATATGCCGCCGCACGCGCATCGAGCCGGACGCGCGCGGGGCTCGTATTATGGCATGAATCGTGTGCTCGGCCAGGCAAAGGGGCGTGAGCGCATTGCCTCACATTGAAGGTAACCGAAGTCGATAGTGCGAGGGATTCGAACCGCTCATCGCGAACGCTGCACCGCCTGGCGGTGGTGGTTACAGCGGCAACCGGGCCGGTCGTAAACTGCCGATTGCGTACGGTGTAAGGAGCAACATTGCAAGGCAAGACTGCGGATTCGGATAGCGCACGGGCTGCAGTTGAATGCGACGTGCTCGTGATCGGTGCCGGCCTGGTGGGCGCCGGCTTCGCGAGAGCATTGCGCTCGAGCGGTTTGCGCACGCTGCTGCTCGATGCCGAGGTTCCCGCCGAGCCCTCGCAAGACGGCGGGGACAGCCGAATCTATGCGATCAGCCCGGGTTCGAAAGACTTCCTCGACCAGTGCGGTGCGTGGGGACGCATTGCGTCCGAGCGCATTGCCTGCGTCGAAGCCATGCAGGTTTTCGGCGATGCGCAAGGCGCCGAGATCATCTTCAGCGCCTACGACTGTGCGATCCCGGAGCTGTGCTACATCGTCGAGGGCCGCGAAATTCAGCAGGCATTGGCGGCGGCGAACGCCGAACCGGGCGGCCCCGCTCGGCTGTTCGGCCATTCGCCGGTCGCCCTGGCGCTGGGCGAGGAGGGCGTGCTGGTCGATCTCGCCGACGGCCGATCGATCGATGCGCGGCTCGTGGTCGGCGCCGACGGAATGAATTCGTGGGTGCGCGAAATGGCGGGTATGGAGCACAGCGTGCGCGCCTACGGCCAGCAGGGTGTGGTCGCCAATTTCGAAACCGAGCTCGGCCACGAATCGATCGCGCGCCAGTGGTTCGTCTCTGGAGGCGTGGTTGCCTTGCTGCCCTTGCCCGGGAACCGCGTGTCGCTGGTCTGGTCTACCTCGGACGCTCACGCCGCGCGTCTGCTGGCGCACGAACCGCACGATTTCGAACACGAGGTCGCGACCGCCTGCCGTCATGCCTTAGGCGCTATGCGCCTGGTGACGTTGCCCCGATCTTTTCCCTTGCACCTATTGCGGGTCGCGCAGACCGTGCGCCCGCGCCTGGCGCTGCTCGGCGATGCCGCGCACGTGGTCCATCCGCTTGCCGGGCAGGGCTTGAATCTCGGCTTCCAGGATGCGTGCGAGCTGGCCCGCGTGCTACGCGAACGCGGACCGCAGGACGATTGCGGCGACCACCGGCTGCTGCGCCGCTATGCGCGCGCGCGCCGTGAGACGGTCGCGGCGATGCAGTGGACCACGGACGGACTGCAGCGGCTGTTTGCCACGCGCGCATACGGCGCAAGCTGGCTGCGCAACACGGGGCTGCAGTTCACCAATGCAATCGTGCCCCTGAAGAATATTCTCATCGAGCACGCGCTCGCTTGAAGGGCGCGGCATAAGGAGCCTGAGTTGAAACGATCGTTCGTGTGGGCCTGTATGTTTGCGGCGTTGGTGGCAAGCGGGATCGCGAGCGCCAACGAAGCCGAGGTGCGCAAGAACATGCAGGCGCGCTATCCCGGCATTGCCGTCGAAAGCGTCGTCCGCACTCCGCTGCCGGGCATCTACGAGGTGTTCGCCAACGGCGTCATCATCTACACCGACAAGGACGTGAGCTACATCATCGCGGAAGGCCGCATGGTGGATGTCAAGACCCGCACCGACCTCACCGCCGAGCGGCTGCGCAAGCTGCAGGCGATCCCGTTCGATTCGCTGCCGCTGCAGCAATCGTTCAAGGTCGTGCGCGGCAACGGCAAGCGCAAGCTCGCCTACTTCACCGATCCGAATTGTCCCTATTGCAAGCGCCTCGAGCAGGAGCTCGTGAACGTCAAGGACGTGACGCTGCACGTCTTCCTGCTTCCCATACTGTCCAACGACTCGGTGGAGAAGGCGCGCGCGGTCTGGTGTTCGAAGGATCGCGCCAAGGCGTGGACCGATCTCATGCTGAAGGACATCGCGCCCAAGGCGGCGGCGAACTGCGACGCGCCGCTGGAAAAACTGGTGCAGTATGGTCAGGACAAAGGCATCAAGGGCACGCCGACCTTGATTTTCGCCGACGGCAGCCGCGTACCGGGCACGCTGCCCGCCGCCGATCTCAGCAAGCTGCTCGATTTGGCGAGCCAGTCGGGGCGTCCCGGCAACTGACGGGTCATCAAGCCTCATGGCGCGGATCGCGTGGGATGCAAGCTTCGATGCCGATACGGCCCGGCGCCTTGCGTTTGCCCTGGCGCTCTCGGCCGTATTGCATGCCGCGGTGATCCTGGCGATTCGGGCCGGGCCACCGGACATCCCGATGGCACCCGGGATGCCGATCGAGGCGCGGATCGAGCCGGCCGAGCCGGAGCCGGCAGCGTCCGCCTTGGCGTCGATGCAGGCAGTGGCCGAAAGCCCGGCCACGAGCTTCCGCGCCGCGTCGCAGACGGCGCCCGCGCACGAACCGCTGGTGACGGCGAGCGCGTCGGCGCCGCTCGGGAATGACCGGGCCAGCAACGCCGCAGTCGGTGCGCAAGCGCCGCTTGCCGCCGATTCGACCTACTATGCCATCACCGCGCTCGATCGCCCGCCCGCGCCCTTGACTCGGCCGGACGCCTGCTACCCGCACGGCGCAACCGGCGAAGTGACCTACGAGCTCATGATCGACGAGGTGGGGACCGTCAACCAGGCCACCGTGCTCGCGGTCAAGCCGGTCGGGCTTTTCACGGCGGCAGCCACCGAGCTGTGCAGCGCGCTCAAGTTTTCGCCGGCCATCAAGGATGGGCGCACGGTGCGCAGCCGCGTACGCTTCGTCGTCGGTCCCGGGTAGCGCCAGTGAGCTTCCCGGGTGAGGGGGGCGTTGCGAGCTTCCCGGGCGAGGGGCCCCGCTTGCGGGGATCGACCGCAAAGCGAGCAACGCCGGCCACCGACGGTTTGGCGGTTCGTCTGCCGCTGCGGTTCGGAGGTGGACCCACGCAGTGGGGATCGACCGCAAAGCGAATCGGCGCAGCCGCCGACACCCTGACGGTTCATATACGCTGAACGATCGGAGGCGGCGCCGTGAGCTTGCCGGACGATGCATATACGTTGGCCGATCGCAGGCGGCTATCGAGCGTTCCCAATTTCATGTCACGCTCGTCCCTCACCCCCAACCCCTCTCCCGGGGGGAGAGGGGAGCGTCGTGTCCGTATTGGACTGTCGTCCAATACGGAACGATCAATAGTTCGGCAGTAGGCGCTCGGGCGAAACGCCGAGCGGCAACAGCACCCACATGCGGCCGCTTTGGCGCATGCGTCCGGCCTGCACGCCGGCCTGGTCGCCATGGCCCCAGAAGTAATCGCCGCGAATCGGACCGCGAATCGCGCTGCCCGCATCCTGCGCCATCACCAGCCGCTGCAACGGACGTTGCGTATTCGGCCAGGTCGTCGCCAGATACACCGGCGCGCCGAGCGGGACATGGCGTGGATCGACGGCGAGCGAGCGGCCGGCGCTGACCGGCACGCCGAGCGCTCCGAGCGGCCCGGGCAAGTCCGACGCGAGCTCGCGAAAGAAGACGTAGCTCGCGTTGTGCTGCAGCACCTCGGGCAGCTTGTCGGGATTCTTTCGTGCCCACTCCTTGATCGCCTGCATCGACGCCTTGTCGGGCGCAAGCTCGCCACGGTCGATCAGGAACCGGCCGATGGAGCGATACGGATACCCGTTCTGGTCGCCGTAGCCGATCCGCACCCGCTCGCCACTATCCAGACGGATCTGGCCGGAGCCTTGCACTTGCAGGAAGAACAGGTCGATCGGATCGTCCACCCAGTAGAGCACCTCGGCGTCGAACGGCGCCTGCCCGTTTTCGATCTGCGCGCGCGAGTAGTAGGGCACCACGCGCCGGCCTTCGAGGCGCCCGCGCACGCGCCGTCCCTTGAGCTCGGGGTGCAGCTCGGACAGGTCGACCACGAGCAAATCGTCGGGTACGCCATACAGCGGAAAGCGATACCGCGCGGAGGGTTTGCGGCTGCCGTGCAGCAGCGGCTCGTAGTAACCGGTGATGAGCCCTCGATCGCCGCCTTGTTCGTTGAGCGCGCGGTACGGAAGAAAATGCGCTTCGAAATAGCGCCGGGCGGCCGCAGGACTCGCACGCGGCACCTTGCGGGCCGCCATACACGCAGCACGCCAAGCCTCGCGCGTGGCCAAGGCTTCGCATCCGCGCACGAAGGCGGCCAGTGCCGAGGCATGGTCGTCACGCTTCCACCCGGGCAGATCGTCGAATCCGGCAGCAGCGAACGCGGACGATTTCGTCGTCGTACCGGGCTCCGCCGGTTGCGCGAGCGGCGGCGGCGTCGGCGCGACCGGTTCGCCGCCCGGTTCCGTGACCGGGCGCTTCGCAGCCGGCGGCGCTTTTGGCGCGCCCGGTTCGCCGGCCGGGGGTTTCGGCGCCGGTTCGCTCGCGGGCGGCTGCATGCTGCAGGCGGTGCCAACCAGCGCGAACAGCAGTACGAGCAAACGCAAGCCCGATTGGCTTGTGCGCGCGGATCGACTAAAGTGCCGGCTCGCGCGGCGCACGCTTGCGCCGAGCTTGCCTTCCACCAACGACAACCGTCCTCGCTCATCGACCATGTGGGTCATTGCCCTCGAAGCCTTCGTTGCGCTCTGCCTGCTGGCGCTGATCGTCTGGCTCACCATGGGTTCGTCGCGGCGGCGCGAAGAAGATTCCCCGCCGCAGCTCGGGCACGACAAGGACGGGCACGGCAAGGACAGCGAGGACAAGCGCTAGCCCGGAACATTGCTCAGGCGGCGTTCTTGCGCAGCACGATGCGGCGAAACCAGCCGCCCGCCAGCGCCGGTTGGTCGCTGGCCACGTGCAATTCCGGCACGCGCGCCAGCACGTCCTCGAACACGACATCGAGCCGCGTTGCGATCCGGCCGGCGAGCGGGCTCATCAGTCGCCGTAACGGAGCCGGGCGCGACGGGGCGAGAAACTTGTCGAGCACGAGCAGCGTGCCGCCGGGGCGCGTGACCCGCGCCGCCTCCGCCAGCACCGATGCGGGCTCGCCGACCACCGCCACGATCAGATGCAGGATGACGAGGTCGAACGCTCCCGCTTCGAAAGGCAGGCGCGTACTGTCTGCGCGGGCCAGCGCACAGTCGAGACCCTGCGTTCGCGGCAGCGCGCGCATGAGCATCGCTGCCACGAGATCGGTTGCGACATAGCGATGGCAGGTCGGTACATGGCGCAGGTCGAGCCCCGTGCCCACGCCGCTCAAGAGAATCTGCAAGCGCCCGCTGGCCGGAATACTGGCGAGGCTTGCGTGCCGGGCGGCCGCCAGCGGTGCGGCCACGACTGCGTCGTAGAACGGGGCGATCCAGCGATACGAAGTCGAAAGCTTCACGCCTCTCGCGCCGGGTTGCCGCGCCAGCGCAGTCGCGCAAGTCAGTGCAATACCCGCGGGATGCTGAGCGTGAACTCCGGGATCGGGGCGTCGAACTTGTGTCCGTCCGCCGCCATCATCTGGTAGCTGCCGCGCATCGTACCCACGCCGGTTGCGATTGCCGTTCCGCTCGTGTACTCGAAGCTCTCGTGCGGCTCGAGCAGCGGCTGGCTGCCCACCACGCCCAGCCCGCGCACTTCCTGCACCTTTTCGTTTGCGTCGGTGATGATCCAATGGCGGCTGACCAATTGCGCCGCAACCGTACCTGCGTTGGTGATGGTGATGGTGTATGCGAACACGTAGCGCCCGGCCGCTTCGTCGGACTGATTCGCCAGATAGGTCGTGCGCGCGTTCACGCGAATGTCGTACTTGCCGGGCTCACTCATCGAGGTATTGCACTCCAAATCGGAATCGATGGCAAGCCATCCCGCCCGTCCCGGGCGCCTGTCCGTAGCACCGACGAAGAGCCTCGCCGCACGGCGAACCGCAACGACGACGACCCTAGCGTCCTGAGTCCGAAATTCGCCGCGCAAAAGATGCCGAGAATCGACGCCATACATTGTCGCGAATCCTCGCCAGGTGTCCAACCTGGCTGTGGTGTCGCGTTCCGCGTCTGGCGCCGATTTCGACACTTTTGCCCGCTTGGCCTCAGGGCAGACGTTCGAGATTTCTGCGACGAACCTGGACTCAGGACGCTAGGTTAGAATCGGGCCATCATTCGCACGACCCCATTGTCTTTGGCGGCGAGTCTCTTCGGCGCAAGGACTGCCATGGCACGAACGTTTCGAATCGCACCGAGCATTCTCTCCGCCGACTTCGCGCATCTGGGCGACGAGGTCGAACGGGTGGTCGCGGCCGGCGCCGATATCATTCATTTCGACGTGATGGACAACCACTACGTGCCCAATCTGACGGTCGGTCCGGTCGTGTGCGCCGCCATTCGGCCGCTGGTCGAGGCGCCGATCGACGTGCATCTGATGGTGAAGCCGGTGGATCGTATCGTCCCCGATTTCGCCCACGCCGGTGCCAACGTCATATCCTTCCATCCGGAAGCTTCCGAGCATATCGACCGAACGCTCGCCTTGATCCGCAGCCACGGCTGCAAGGCGGGCCTGGTATTCAACCCGGCGACACCGCTCGTGTATCTCGATCACGTCATGGACAAGGTGGATCTGATTCTCATCATGTCGGTCAACCCCGGCTTCGGCGGCCAGCAGTTCATCCCTCAGGCGCTCGACAAGTTGCGCGAGGCGCGCCGGCGCATCGAGCGTAGCGGGCGCGACATCTGGCTGGAGGTCGACGGCGGCGTGAAGGTCGACAATATCGGCGAGATCGGGCTCGCCGGCGCCGACACCTTCGTCGCCGGCACGGCGATCTTCGGCGCCGACGACTACGCGGCCACTATCAGCGCGATGCGCGCGGAGCTCGATCGTGCGTGCGCCAGCGCAAGCGCGAGCGTCGGGCCGTGAGCGCGGTCGAATTTCCGCTCGCTGTCCGGGCTGTTGCCATCGACCTGGACGGCACCATGCTCGATACGATCGAGGATCTCTGTGCCGCGGTCAATCGCACCCTGGGCGAACTGCGGTTGCCGAAGCTCGAGCTCGAACTGGTGCGCACCTTCGTCGGCAAAGGCATCTCCAACCTGGTCGAGCGCTCCTTGCGCGCAGCGCTCGAAGCCGAGCCCGACCAGGCATTGGTGGCGAAAGCCATGCCGGTGTACGAGGCCAATTACGAGCGCGTGAACGGCGATACCACCACGATCTATCCGGGGGTGCGCGAGGGACTGGATGCGCTGACCCGGGCGGGCCTGCCGCTGGCCTGTATCACCAACAAGTCATCTCGCTTCACCGCGCCGTTGCTCGAGCGCATCGGATTCGCGCGTTATTTCCCGGTGGTCGTGTGCGGCGATACGCTGCCGCAGAAGAAACCCGATCCTCAGCCGCTCACGCACGCGGCCGCGCGCATGCAGGTGCAACCGGCGCAGATGCTGATGATCGGCGATTCGATCAACGACGCCCAGGCGGCGCGCGCCGCGGGCTGCCCGGTGTTTTGCGTCAGCTACGGCTATAACGAAGGCCACGATGTACGCTCCCTGGATGTGGATGCTATAGTGCCTTCTCTCATCGAAGCAGCGGCTCTCGTACGGAAGCTTCATTCATGATTCTCGGGACGGTGTCGGCAGGCGACGCGAGGCGATGGCGATGGTGCCATGGCTCGAACGTTGCCCGTGCGCACCCGCGGCCTTGCGGCCCGGGCGCTTGAACCGACACTTTCCGCGAGGATGCCATGACCGAGTCCGAATTCCGGGCGCTCGCCGCCCGGGGCTATAACCGCATTCCACTCACCGTCGAGACCTTCGCCGATCTCGATACGCCGCTTTCCGTCTATCTCAAGCTCGCCAACGCGCCGAACAGCTATCTGCTCGAATCGGTGCAGGGGGGCGAGCGCTTCGGCCGCTATTCGTTCATCGGCCTGCCGACCGGTAACCGGATCGAAGTGCGCGGGCGCGAATGCGTCGAGATCCGCGACGGCGAAGTCGTCGAGCGCCGCGAGCTCGACGATCCGCTCGAATTCGTCGCCGCCTATCGCAATCGCTTCAATGTGTTCGTGCCCGAAACCCTGCCCCGGTTCTGCGGCGGGCTGGTCGGTTGCTTCGGCTACGACTGCGTGCGCTACTTCGAGCGCAGGCTCGCCCAGACCCGCAAGCCGGACAGCGTGGACACGCCCGACATCGTGCTGCTCGCATCGACCGAGGTTGCGGTGGTCGACAATCTCAAGGGCAAGCTTTATTTCATCGTCTACGTCGATCCGGCGCAGCCCGATGCCTACGAACGCGGACGCGCGCGGCTGGCCGAGCTGGTGCACAAGCTGCGCCAGCCCGTTGCGATTCCCGCCGAGCGGCCTCGACCGCCAGCCGATCCGAGCAGCGAATTCGCGCGCGCAGGATTCATCGCCGCGGTGGAGCGGGCCAAGCGCTACATCGTCGACGGCGACATCATGCAGGTGGTGCTCTCGCAGCGCATGAGCCAGCCGTTCGACGCCTCGCCGCTCGCGCTCTACCGGGCGTTGCGCGCGCTCAATCCGTCTCCCTACATGTTCTACCTGGACTTCGGCGGCTACCAGATCGTGGGCGCCTCGCCGGAGATCCTGGTGCGGCTCGAAGGCGACACCGTGACGGTACGGCCGATCGCCGGCACCCGCCCGCGCGGCGCCACGCGTGAAGAGGATGCACGCCTCGCCGCCGACCTGCTCGCGGATCCGAAGGAACGCGCCGAGCACGTCATGCTGATGGACCTGGGACGCAACGACGTGGGGCGCATCGCCCAGCTCGGCACCGTGCACGTGACCGAGAACATGGGCATCGAGCACTATTCGCACGTCATGCACATCGTGTCCAACGTCGAAGGGAAGCTGCGACCCGGGATGAGCGCGATGGACGTGCTGCGGGCGTCGTTTCCCGCCGGGACGGTGTCGGGTGCGCCGAAGGTGCGGGCGATGGAGATCATCGACGAGCTGGAGCCGAGCAAACGCGGCATCTATGCCGGCGCCGTGGGCTACTTGAGCTTCTCGGGCGACATGGATGTGGCGATCGCGATCCGCACCGGGCTGGTGAAGGATGGGCGGCTGCTGGTGCAGGCAGGCGCTGGCATCGTCGCCGATTCGGTCGCCGAAAGCGAATGGACCGAGACCGAGAACAAGGCGCGGGCGCTGCTGCGCGCGGCCGAGATGGCGCAAAGCGGGCTCGATACGCGTTTCGATTGAGCCCGGGGATTACGTTCCGGTAGTGCTTGGCCAAGAGCAGGAACCCCCGGCTTTGTCGGGTACGGTTACTCCTGGCGGAGTTGCGACTTCCGAAGGTGGGTCGGCCTCGGTTATTTCGCGCGCATGATGGGCTTGATCGTCCGGGTCCAGCGCTCGATCTCGGAATCGACCAGTTCGGCCAGCTTTTGCGGCGTGCCCCCCACCGCTTCCGCACCGACTGCTTGCATCCGCTGCCGCGTGGCCGGAAGCGCGAGCGCCTTGTTAATCTCGGCGTTGAGCCGTTGGATGATCGCCGCAGGCGTTGCGGCAGGCGCGAAGGTGCCCAGCCAAAGCGAAATATCGATCGGCTTTCCGGTTGTCTCGGCAATCGTCGGGATACCCGGCAGCGAGGCGAGCCGTTTGCCGCTGCTGAATGGCGCGTCGAGGTCGACGCCTGAACATGGAGAACGACATGAACATCACCATACTCGACGACTATCACGATACGGTGCGCACCCTCGATTGCTATCGCATGCTCGACGGCCACCAGATGACCATCTGGAACGATCACGTGCAGGAGGTCGACCGGCTGGCTGAGCGGCTGCAAGACACCGAAGTGCTGGTGCTCATCCGCGAGCGCACGCAGATCCGCCGGCCGCTCATCGAGCGGCTGCCGCGGCTGCGGCTCATCAGCCAGCGCAGCGTCTGGCCGCATATCGATATCGAGGCGTGTACCGAACGCGGCGTGCTGGTTTGCTCGAACATGCATGCGGGCACGCCGTCGTACGCGACCGCGGAGCTGACCTGGGCGCTCGTCCTTGCTGCCATGCGCCAGATTCCGCAGCAGATGGCATCGCTGCGCGCGGGCAACTGGCAATGCGGCGTCGGGCGCACGGTGCGTGGCAAGACGCTCGGCATCTACGGCTGGGGACGCATCGGCGGCGCGGTGGCCGGATACGCGCGCGCCTTCGGCATGAAGGTGCTCGTCTGGGCGCGAGAAGCTTCGCGCGAGCGGGCGAGCAAGGAAGGCTGGGACGTCGCCGCGAGCAAGGAGGAGTTTTTCGAGCACTGCGACATCGTCTCGCTGCACATGCGGCTGGTCGATGCGACCCGCGGCATCGTCACCGAAGAAGACCTGCGGCGCATGAAACCGGACGCGCTCATCGTCAATACCAGCCGCGCCGGCCTCATCGGGCCCGGGGCGCTCGCGTCAGCCCTGCGCTCGGGGCGGCCCGGGATGGCCGCCATGGATGTCTTCGACCAGGAGCCGGTGCGCGACCCGAGCCATCCGCTGCTTACCACGGACAACGTGGTATGCACACCGCATATCGGCTACGTCACCCGCGACGAAATGGAAGTCGCCTTCCGCGACATTTTTCAGCAGGTGCTCGCCTATATCGACGGCGAGCCGATCCACATGGTCAATCCGGATGTCCGGGCGCGACCATAGCGAATGGGGCGATGTACTAGCTGGGAAACAGCGCGGCGATACGCTTCTGCACGTTCTCGGCCGCCGCCTTGGGATCGGGAGCGTTACGAATCGGCCTGCCGACGACGATGTAATCGGCGCCATTGCGAAACGCTTCATCGACATCGACCGTGCGCTTCTGATCATCGACGTTTTTGACGGGACGAATTCCGGGGGTGACGATGACGAACTTGTCGCCGCAGTGGTCGCGAAGACCGGGGGCTTCCAATCCTGACGAAACCACGCCGTCACATCCGATCTGCAATGCCCGGCGAGCTCGCGACAGCACCAAGGTAACAGCGTCACACTGAAATCCGAGGTCCTTCAAGTCGCCGTCGTCCAGGCTCGTAAGCACGGTCACCGCCAGTATTTGCATGTCGCCTTTGACCTCGACGGCGGCCTCGAGCATTGCGTCGTTGGCGTGAACCGTAACGAACGTTATGGCGTGCTTGCTGGCCTGACGCACAGCTGCCTTGACGGTTTCCGGAACATCGAAGAACTTGCCATCCAGCATGACTTTCTTGTTGCTGCGTACGAGAAAGTCGACGACTTCCAGGTAACGGCCCCCGATGATCAACTCGAGACCGACCTTGTAGAAGGCGACCGAGTCGCCAAGCCGGGCCACGAGAGCCATGGCTTCTTCGTTGGTCGGAACATCGAGCGGGAAGATCAGCCGATCGCGCGGGACGATGGATTTTTTCGAGAGCAAAGTCTCCGGGGACGAGGTTGCCATTGTCTTCAGTGCAAGGTTTGCGCGCGGCGACCTTTGTTTCCCTTCGGGTTGGCGAGCCGAAACTCGTGCCGGGGGCGATGACGGAAAGCCGGGCAAATGCTATCACAGGTGGTCGGAACTGCTGTCTCGTCTCTGTTCTACTGCTCGGGATTGTGCTGAAGCGTTTCAATGTTTGCCCCCCATCGCGCCGCATGAGTCTGTCACGAGTCTTCGATAGGGGCGGCGGCCGCCCGGCTTGCCGCGGGCAACTTGGATTGCGCGCAGGTTGTCTGGATAATTGACCTCCTTGGCCGGGCATATGCGCGGGCACCATGGCGCTTGTTCGCAGTCAGAGTGTGGTATGGGCAAACGGGTGACGACGACATGCTGCTGATGCTCGACAACTACGATTAGCGTCCATCGAACTCCACCGTGTTCCACGGTGGTTGTGTAGTTCATTGACGGTAAACAGTTATTGTTCTTTCGTGTTCTGACAGCAGCTAGCCCAATCTGCCGCATTTGTGTATATTTTGGTGTATATCGGCCTTCAAGAAAGGTGATATACACAGATGGCCATGCACCTGCTCTCGGCCCGCAGCAACGCCCTGGTGGTCGACCATAGGCTCACCCAAGCCAGCGGCACCGCAAGACCGTTGGTGCGGACAAGGCCTACGACAGCGCCGACTTCATCGAAGCCTGCCGTGAGCTGGGCATCACCCCGCACGTTGCTCAAAACACCACCCGCCGCGCCAGTGCCATTGATCAGCGCACCACGCGCCACCCCGGCTACGAGATCAGCCAGGTGGTGCGCAAGCTCATCGAGACGATCTTCGGGATGCTAAGCAACACGGGGACGCTGCGCCAGGTGAAGCAGCGCGGGCTGGATCGGGCGCAGCAAGTATTTGCCTTGGCCATGACAGTGGTCAACTTGCGTCGACTGCCCAAACTGATGGCTTCCTCCGGATGAACCACACGGCAGGTGCGCCCGATGTATGCCCAGCAACGCCGAACCACCGTTTCGAGGACTGCCAAAACGGCAGACTGAAGCGTTGGACACGCCGATTCGTGTTATCGCGAAGCGTCATATGGCCACTTCAGTGCTCATCCAACAGTACTTTTCAACGCACTGCTAAGTTGCTGTGCGGGCGATTCCAGCTGAAACTCAAGCGTAGAGCGCATCGAGAATCGTGCTGTCGATCCAGCGTGCGAGCTGGAACCAGAAGTCCACGAAGAACAGCGCGAATTCCACGCAGCTCATCGCCACCGATGAATGGAAGCGCGACATGGAGAAGAATTTCTGGAGCGAGTTCTATCTCGACAGTCACGATTCCGAAGCTTTCCTCGAGAAGGAGCAAGCGACGCTGCGCGCGCTGCTCACCGATCTGGGGCTCGCGAAATAGCGGCTGATACCAGCCATACATGCGTGCCGCCCGTGCCAGGCCATATCATGACCGCAGCCCGGGCGCTATCGGGGCGACGGGTAGTCGGATCACGAGGACCACTATGCCATTCGTGCGTCGCGACAAGGAGCCGGACCTCCATTACGAGATCGACGACTACACGGACCCGTGGGCGAATGCGCCTTACATCCTGCTCCAGCATGGATTCGGGCGCTCGTCGAAGTTCTGGTATCGATGCGTGCCCTACCTGGCGCGCTTTTACAGGGTCATCCGCCCCGACTTGCGCGGATTCGGTCAGTCAGCTCCCAGCACCGACCCGCCGGACGAGTTTACGATTGAAACTGCGGTTCGCGACTTTGAGGCTGTGCTCGATGCCGTAGGCGTCGAATCGGTACATTACTGCGGCGAATCGCTCGGCGGAATTCTCGGCATGGTGATCGCGGCAGAGCGGCCGAAGCGCGTGCGCACCCTCACGCTCATCTCGTCCCGGGTGAAGCTCAACCAGGCTTCCCAGGAGCGGTACCGCTTCGGGCAGGAGTCCTGGGAAGACGCGCTCGTGAAGCTCGGGGCGCGCGGCTACTCGGAAGCGAAGAACACCAGCGATCGCTTTGGCCCGGGCACCGACCCGGGGCTGATGAAGTGGTTCGTGCAGCAGCAGGGCAGTTCACGCATCGAGTCGCTGGTGGCTGTGCAGCGCCTGGCCCGGACCATCGACACGACGCCGTATCTCCCACGGATCGAGGCGCCGGTGCTGACGATCTACCCCTCGAAGGGACCGATCACGACGCCCGACCAGGAGGATCTGCTTCGCAGGCACGTGCGCAATCTTCGCCTTGCCCATCTTCCCTCCGAATATCACAACCTTCATCTTACGCAACCTGCCGCTTGCGCGATGCACCTTCTGCACTTCGTCGCCGAGCACGACGGAATCGCGTGTTGGGAGCCGTGATGTTTCGAACGAGCACAATGCTTGTCGTTCTGCTGAGTGCCGCCATCGCGTTGGCGAATGGCGCTGCCGCAACGGACAGTTTTCCTTCACAGCCGATCCGTCTCATATCGCCGTTCGCCGCCGGCGGCGGCAACGACACGATCTCGCGCGCGCTCGCGCAAGCGATGGCCCGCAACCTCGGCCAGGGCGTCGTGGTGGAGAACAGACCCGGAGCGAACACGATCATCGGTATGGAGTACCTCGCGAAGTCCTCGCCCGATGGTTACTCGCTGATCATGACCAGCAGTTCGCTGGCACTGAATGCAGCGCTGTACCCCAAGCTGCCGTATGACTCCGCGCGTGCTTTTGCACCCGTTGCGCTCGTTGCGTCGTCGCCGCTCATCGTAGTCGTCCATCCTTCGCTGCCGGTGAAGTCGGTAAGGGACCTCATAGCGATCGCCAAGGCAAAGCCCGGACAGTTGTTTTACCCGGTGTCCGGCGTCGGAAATATCTCGCACCTCGCCGGCGAGCTCTTCAATCTGCTCGCCGGCGTGAAGCTCGTGTCCGTTCCATATAAGGGGTCCGGACCCGGATTGAACGATTTGCTGGGTGGGCGCTTGTTTGTCGGATTCAACTCCGCGCTCTCGACGCTGCCGCACATAAGATCCGGCCGGCTGCGCGGAATCGCCGTGACAGCGGCCGCACGCTCGCCGGGCCTGCCCGATCTGCCGACGGTCGCGGAGTCCGGTGTTCCCGGGTATGAAGCAACCACCTGGTACGGCGTGCTCGCGCCCGCCGGAACTCCAAAGCGCGTCGTGCATCGATTGAGCAGCGAGATTGGCAGAGCGCTCGAATCCGCGGAAGTCAACGCGACGCTGACCGCTCAAGGCCTCGACCTCGCCGGCAGCACACCGGAACAGTTCGCGACCTTTATCAGCAGCGAGATGGTCAAGTGGGAAGAGGTCGTCAAGGCGACTGGCATCGCGCTGCAGCAGGGCCGTGCGCAACGCGATGCACCAAAAGCCTTGGCTCCAGAGCCGCATGGAGCGGCTCGTCATGGGACTCATGAGCCGGATTCACGGGACAGCACACCTCGGCGCCACCGCATGGGCCGGCTCGCCGCAAAGCAGGATTCACGCGTGTACGAAGAAGGCGATCGCCAATTGGATAGCTTAAGATCGAAATATTCCGAGGACGCGCAGCCCATGACCTTGTTAGATGCCTGGCATTATCGAAGCGCTTGCCTCGAGCGCGTAAGGCCTTAACCCAAGGAATTGCCCTCATGCCCTTCGTTCATCGCCCAGGTCAGCCGGACATCCACTACGCGCTGGACGACTTCACCGATCCTTGGCGCAACGCACCTTACCTTTTCCTTCAGCACGGCTTCGGACGCAGTGGCCGCTTCTGGTACAGCTGGGTGCCCTATCTTGCGCGCTGGTTCAAGATCGTGCGTCCGGACGTGCGCGGACTCGGCCAGTCAAGTGCCGGGTTCGATCTAGAGCGCGAGTTCACCCTGGAGAATTGCATTTCGGATCTGGTCGCGATCATCGATCATCTCGGAGCCGAATCGGTTCACTACTGTGGCGAATCGATGGGCGGCATCCTGGGCATGGTTTTGGCTGGGACTCATGCGAGCCAGATTCGAACGCTGACGCTGGTTTCCACGCCAGTGCATCTGAACGAAAATACCAGAAACACGTATGCGCTCGGCCATGGGTCCGAATCCGAGGCGCAGAAGGCCATCGGCATGAAGGCCTGGGTTGCCGCGACGAATCGCACCACGCGCTTTCCGCCCGACGCAGATCCGCAGTTGCTTGAATGGTACGAGCAGGAATTCGCCCGCAACGATCCGGAAGTGCAGCGGGCGATGAGCCGTGTGATGCACGCCGCGAGTGTGTTGCCGTACCTTGCGCGCATCGAGGCGCCCGTTTTAGGGCTTTATCCGTCCGCCGGACCCATCACTACCGAGGAGCAGCAAGCCATGTTGCGCACGCATATCCGCCGCCTCACGTTGATTCACCTCAGGTCCGAATTCCATAAGATCCAACTCATGTTCCCACGGACCTGCGCCACACACCTGCTGCACTTCGCGGCGGCGCACGACGGATTTGCCTGCCACGAGGCGTAATCATGGGCACATCGATGTGCGCGTTCCGACGCTTCGCTTCCGCGGGAGCGGCGCTTGCCAATGCGAGCGTGCTTTTCGTGAGCACGGCTGGCTTGCTGGCGAGCATGAGCCATATCACCTGCGCGGCTACGCCGACCCAGACGCAGAACTATCCGGCGCGGCCGACTCGTCTCATCATCCCGTACCCGCCCGGTGGACCTCGTGACATCCAGGCGCGCCTGCTCGGGCCGCGTCTAAGCGAGGTCTGGGGCCAGTCGCTCGTGATCGACAACCGTGCTGGGGCGAGCGGGATCATCGGAACGGCTCTGGCCGCTAAAGCGCAGCCCGACGGCTACACGCTGGTGATGATCTCGTCGGGGTTTGCGACGGCGCCGAGTCTGTATGCAAAGGTGCCCTTCGATCCGCTCCGCGACTTCACGGCGGTCGCGCCGCTCACCTCCGGACCGGGGCTACTGATCGTGAACGACGCGCTGCCGGTGCGATCGGTGAAGGAGCTGATCGCGTACGCGCATGCCCATCCCGGTCAGCTCAACTATGGTTCGGCGGGCAACGGCGTCCCCAGCCATCTTTCGGTGGAGCTGTTCAAGATGATGACAGGGACATCGCTCACGCACGTTCCTTACAAAGGCATGGCGCCTGCCATCAATGATCTCCTGGGCGGTCAAATCCAGGTAAGCCTGCCGACCATTCCGGCTGCATTGCCGCACGTGCAAGCCGGGCGCGTACGCGCACTCGGCGTCAGCGGGGTCAAACGTTCTCCGGCCGCGCCGCAGGTTCCCGCGATCGCTGAAGCCGGCATTCCGGGCTACGTGTCGACCAACTGGTATGGGATTGTGGCGCCGGCGGGGACGCCTTCTGCGATCGTCAGCAAGCTCAACGGTGAGATCACGCGCACGCTCACGCTGCCCGAGGTGCGAACGAAGCTGCTCGCTGTCGGCATGGAGGTCCAGACGGGATCGCCCACGGCGTTCGAGGCTTTCCTCGCCGCCGAAGTAGCGAAGTGGGCCAAGGTGGTGAAGGCAACAGGCGTACGTCTCGACTAACTAGCGAGTCGCGCTCCATGGACTCGAGCAGGATCCCACTTTAAGTGAACCTGCACGCGGTGACGGAGTGCAAAGCAGGCCGGACGAGATCAGGACGCACCGTTGCGCGCTTTAGCTCCGCGAGGGGCCGGACCTGAGTGCGGTTGAGCGCCGAGATGCTGTTTGCACCCACGTGAAGTACCGTGTTCGCCATCTCCCGATTGAAGTATTCGATTACGCCCTGAATTCCGCCCGGTCGGCCCACCGTCAGCCCACTTGGGCCGCCTGATGGCGACCGATCGGCCCAAGCGCCACGGCCGTCCACGTCCATGCCGCGACGGATGCCGCTGTCCATGATAATCGGCAGGGCACCCTGCACGGGATCGGCGATCGGCGGCAGCAGGGAATTGACCTGCCCCCGAAATTTCTGACCCGTTGTTATTTGAGGATGGCATCCTGTCCTGTCAGCGCAGCTACGCCGGCCACGGCGGCATGACGTAACGGCGACGTTTGCCGAAAGCTCGATAGGAGCGGGAATGCGCAACGTGCTCTCGCCTGGGCTCCCGCGTTCACGGGTTTCGAACGGGTACATTCGTAGCCTTTGCGTGCCACGGGCAGCGAGCGCAAAATGGGCCGTCATCCGTTCTTGCGAATGATCCATGGATCACGATGGAGGAGGAGACTCGTGACGTTGAACAACTATCGAAGTCGCTGGCGCTCGCGCGGCACCGTCTTGCTGTCCGCACTCGCGCTCGGCACCGCGGGCGCGGCGCTCGCTCAAGACTACCCGACCAAGCCGATCCGGTTCCTCGTCGGCGTCGCGCCCGGCGGCGGCACGGATTTCATGGCGCGGCTCGTCGCCCAGAAGCTCAACGAAGCGTGGGGGCAGCCGGTCGTGGTCGACAACCGGATCGGCGCCACGGGCCTCATCGCGATGGAGATGCTGGCCAAGTCGGCGCCCGACGGCTATACGGTGATCGTCTTCAACGTCGGACACATGATGTCGGCCCATCTCGCACGCAAGGTGAGCTTCGATCCGGTGAAGGATTTCGCGCCGGTGAGCCTCATGGCGAACGGGACGAGTATGCTGGGCCTGCATCCTTCGATTCCGGCGCGCAGCGTGCGCGAGTTCGTGGCGCACGCCAAGGCGCATCCGGGCAAGCTCAGCTACGCTTCCGGCGGCATCGGGGGCATTCAGCACCTGGCGACGGAACTGCTCAAGCGCGAGGCGGGCATCGACGTCGTCCACGTGCCGTACAAGGGCAGCGGCCCGGGTACCGTGGCCCTGCTGAGCGGACAGGTCCAGATGTTCCTCACCAACGCGTTGGCGCTGCTGCCGCACACCAAGAGCGGCAAGGTGAACGGACTCGCGGTGACCGGCGACAAGCGAATGAAGGCCGCACCGGACATCCCCACCTTCGCCGAGGCCGGCTATCCCACGGTGGACATCAGCCTGTGGCAGGGCATGTTCGCACCCGCAGGCACCCCGAACGCGGTCATCGACAAGCTGAGCAGCACGATCGCGGCCCAGGTTCGAACACCGGAGGTCACGCGCGTGCTGGAAGCGCAGGGCGCCGAGCCCGCAGGTTCGACGGCAGCCGAATTCGGGCGCTTCGTGCAGAAGGAGCGTGAACGCTGGCTCCAGGTCGTGCGTGACGCGAAGATCACAGCCAACTGAAGGAGGCGGCATGAGTCAGCACGGTTCGTCCGCCGCACCGCAGACCCTCGTCGAGAAGATCTGGAACCGCCACGTCGTGGCGGAAGACGGCGGCGAACTGCTGCTGCACGTCGATCGCGCCTTCATCCACGAAGGGGCTTCGCACGCGTTCGACAAGCTTAAGGAAGAAGGCCGCACCATCGCGCGGCCGCGGCAGGTGTTCGCCTTCACCGATCATTACGTGCCGACCACCGGGCGCGACAAAGGGATCGAAGGCATCGCGAACCTCGACATCCGCAACATGGTGCTCCAGCTGCAGGCCAACGCGGCCAGGCACGGCATCACCCTTTTCGGGATCGACGATCCGCGTCAGGGCATCCTGCACATCGTGCCGCCGGAGCAGGGCATCACGCAGCCGGGCCTGCTGATCTGCGGGGCGGACTCGCACACCGCGACCCATGGCGCGTTCGGGTGCATCGCGTTCGGGATCGGCGCTTCGGAAATGACGCACGTGATGGCGACCCAGGCCATCTGGCAACGACGGCAGAAGTCCATGCGCATCACGATCGACGGCCAGGTAGGCTTCGGGGTCTCTCCCAAGGACATCATTCTCGCCATCATCGCGAAGATCGGCGTCGACGGCGGTACCGGGCATATCGTCGAATATGCGGGCAGCACCATCCGGAACATGAGCATGGAAGGCCGCATGACGATCTGCAACATGTCGATTGAGGCCGGTGCGCGCGCCGGGATGGTCGCGCCGGACGAAACGACTTTCGCGTACTTGCATGGCCGCCCCTATGCGCCGAAAGGGCAGCAGTGGGAGGCCGCGATGGCGCTCTGGAAGACGCTGCCCTCCGACGAAGGCGCACGCTTCGACCACGAAGTTGCGCTGAGTGCGCCCGAGATTGCGCCGATGGTGACGTGGGGTACCAACCCCGCGCAGGGCGGGCCGGTGACCGGCGTGGTTCCCGATCCGCGCGATGTCGCGGATGCAATCGTGGCGCAGGAGGTCGCGTCGGCCATCGAGTATCAAGGGCTGACGCCCGGCATGGCGCTCTCCGACATCCAGGTGGACAAAGTGTTCATCGGCTCGTGCACCAATAGCCGCATCGAGGACATCCGAGCTGCGGCCGAAGTGGCGAACCTCGGCAATGCCGTCGTGCCCGCGTGGGTGGTGCCGGGCTCGCAGCTCGTCAAGCGTCAGGCGGAGCAGGAAGGTCTAGATGCTGTCTTCAAGAGCGCCGGCTTCGAATGGCGCGAGCCGGGCTGCTCGCTGTGCACCGCGATCAACGGCGATCAATTGCGCCCCGGAGAACGTTGCGCTTCCACCTCGAACCGCAACTTCAAGGGGCGGCAAGGCACCGGCGGACGCACTCATCTGGTCAGCCCCGCGATGGCCGCGGCCGCGGCGATCAAGGGGCGCTTGACGGATGTGCGCGACCTGCTGAAGAACGCTTAGCCGCAAACGTACACTGCTGAGCTCGGCCGGATTTGCATCGTCGTCGATCTCGACATGTTCGACGCCGATCGGAAAAGGACGTTTGCATGAATTCCTTCACCAGCATTACCGCCATTGCCGTGCCGATCGACGAACCGAACGTCGATACCAATCAGCTGTGCCCGACGCGATTCAATAAAGTGCCGCGCGGTCCGGCGTATGCGAGCATTCTCTTTCACGACCGGCGCTTCAATGCCGACGGCAGCGAGAAGGAGCACATCCTGAACGCCGAGCCGTTCAATCGCGCGCAGATAATCGTGGCCGATCGCAACTGGGGCAGCGGGTCGTCGCGGGAAAGCGCGGTCTACGCGCTCTACGAGTTCGGCATCCGCTGCGTGATCGCACCGAGCTTCGCGGACATCCATCTCAACAACTGCTACAAGAACGGCTTGCTGCCGGTGGTGCTCGGCGAAGCCGAGTGCGAGTCGATGCGTCGGCAGCTGCGCGATCATCCGGGGGCGACGATCAGCGTCGATCTTGGCGCCCAGACGGTGACCGACCAGCAGGGAAAGGTCCACCGCTTCGAAATCCATGCCGTGCGAAAGAAATCCCTGCTGGAAGGGCTGGACGACATCGCGCGCACCCTGCAATACAAGGCGGCTTTCGAAGCATTCGAGGCCGAGTACCGGATGGAGCGGCCATGGCTCTACGCGTGAGGCGCCGCGCAGGACGAAGCGCGCGCTTGGGCAGCTTGCGCGCTGCGCCGGACGCACCGAGGATGAGGTGACCATGAGCGCCCCCAAACCATCGAGCTTGCATGGCAATCGTTACAGCGGGATCGAAGTCCGGCCTCTGGATGCTGCGCTGGGCGCGGAAGTGCGCTGCGGCGACCTCAGGCAGGCAAGCGATGCGCAGTTCGCGCAGATCAGGCAGGCATGGCTCGACCATCTGGTCCTCGTCTTTCGCGGACAGTCGCTGTCCGACGAGGATTTGATCGCGCTCGGCCGCCGCTTCGGAGACCTTGATGGAACGATTCAACACCGGACCTGGTATGGTGAATCGTAAGGTCATCGCAATTCGTCATTCCCGCGTAATCGGGAATGACGAATACGAACTCACTCGAATGAACTCACTCGAGCCTCACCACACTCGCATTCGCGCCCTCGATCGACTTACTGCGCCGGCCATTTGATCACCTTGGCCGGCGTGCCGTGCATCGTCGTCTGCACGTCGGCGGCCGGCAGGTAGGCCGCCGCGTACTTGCGGATGATGCTGGCATTCTGCGCATAGGTGCCGCGGTTCTTGCCCATTGTCTGGGCCTGGTCCGAGGCCCACATGAGGGGTTCGGCGCCGTAGGCCGCGTGCACGCGCCTGATCAGCGGATGCAGGTCCTCGTACTCGGGCGGCTCGCTGCCCGAGTCCAGCGGCAACGACGACACCTTCACATGTACGTTGGGAAAGCGCGCAAAGGATCCCATGGCCTGCACCTAGCACTCGCGATCCTTCCCGGGGGTGGCCCAGGTGAAGTGGTCGATGATGTGGTACTCGGCCGCTGCAGCCTGCGCGCACGCCGGGCTGCGATCGGGCGCGACGCCGGCCGGAGAGATCACGGCCCGCCCGGTCGAGACGCCGGCTTCATCCATCAGTTCGAGCATGCGCTCGGTCTCGTTGGGCAAGTTCTCAACACGGTAGCGTACACTCGTAGACGCTTCTCCTTCATTGCGCACCCGCACGACGCTGCGGCGCGAGCCGCGCATGCGGCTGCCTGCGATACCACTCGATGATGTCCGATCCGGTCGCAAGCCAGATCTGGCTGCGCTGCGTCATGTGCGCCACGATCTCCTCCAGCGCCTTGATCCGGTACGGCTGGCCCACGCACCAGGGATGGAGGCGAAACGCCAGCAGCAACCCGGTGTCCGCCGCGTCGTCGTACATGACATCGAACGCCTCCTTCACCATCTCGACCCAGCGCGGAAGAAGGAGCTTGCGATTGAAGTGGCCGATCGTGTCGCCGATCTCGATCATGCAAGGCAGGGCGTACAGCTCGCCGCAGGCCGTCCGGATCGGGTAAGGCTGCTCGTCGTTGGGAAAGTCGCAGCAGTAGCGGATGCCGGATTCGGCCAGGATCGAGGGCGTACGCACCGATTGCGAGTGCTCCGGACCGAGCCAGCCGGCGGGCGGTTTGCCCGTCGCCTTGCGCAGCGCTTCGATGCTGTGCGCGATGAGAGCGCGCTCCTGCGGCTCCGACATGAGGCTCGTGATCGCTTGCCGTTGCGTGACGCCGTGGCCGATCGGCTCCCACCCGCGCTCGAGGCACGCATCGACGAGCCATGGATAGTTTTCGGCGGTATGCGCATCCATCGGCACGGTGGCCTTGACGCCGTATCGGTCCAGCACCTCCATCATGCGGAAGATTCCGATCCGGTGGCCGTATTCGCGAAAGGTGACGGACACGTAATCCGGGTACGGATTTAGGCTGTGCGGGGGCATGTGCGTGGGCGGGTCGAAAGCGCCCGCAGGGGGAGCCCACTCGTAGTGGCCGAGCTCGACCAGAATGCACACTGCGAGGCGCGCGCCGTCTGGCCATTGCAGTGCGGGACGTCGCCCGATCGGCGACCAGTCCCAGTAGTCCTGATCCATGCCGTAATCGAAACGGATCGGCATTATCGACTCCGCTCGCGGGCCCGCTGCGCGCGCTCCGCCTGCAGCCGCCGGATGTGCGCGACGGCGTCGTCGTAATGATGCGCGATGTAGTGCTCCGCGATCTCGTCCGCGGTCGCCTGCCACACGCCATCGTGGCTCATCACGTAGTCGAGGATGCGCTCGAGATGGCGGATCCGGTAAGGGTAGCCCGAGCACCACGGGTGCACCGGCAGGCAGAGCACCATGCCGTTGTCCGCACCTTCGGCGTACAGCCGGTCGAAGGCATCGCGAACCATGTCGAACAGGGTGTCGAGCTCCCATGGACGGTTGCGGGAAGTCATCACCGAATCGTTCAGCTCGGCACCGTAAGGGATCGAGACGAGCTTCCCGCGCACAACGTTGATGGGCGTCGGCTGGTCGTCGTGGAAGTAATCGGCGTGATAGATGATTCCCTCCTCGGCGAGGATATCGGGCAGCTCGGCGGAGGCGCGGCTCAGGACGTTAAAACCCTTGAGCTGCTTTCCCGTCGTGCGCTTGAGGAACGCGATCGAGTCACGGACGAAGGCGCGCTGTTCGGCGGGCGTCATGCCTTTCGGCGCGGCACGCGTGTTGTAGACGCCGTGGCAGCAGAAGTCCCAGCTCCGTTCCACCATGGCATCGCGCTCCTCGGGAAAATGGTCGAGCACTGCGAGGTTGATGTTCACGGTGCAGCGGATCGAGTACTTGTCCAGCGCCTTGAGCATCCGCCAGAACCCGACCCGGTTGCCGTAGTCGCGCCGCACGGCGACGGGAATGTTGGGTGCGGGGAAGTCCGGGTTGTCGTGGCCGCGCGGCTCCCGCGCCGTGCCCTGTGGCGGCAGGTATTCGTAGTGCTCGACGTTCGGGACGACCCAGAATGCGATGCGCGCATTGCCGGGCCAGCGGATGCGCGGGCGATCGTTGAGCGGGAGATAGTCGATCCTGCGGTCCAGCGCAATCATCCGCTCACTCCAGCTTCACGCCTGCAGTCTGCACCACCTTGGACCAGCGCTTGATCTCGCGCTCCATATAATCGCGAAATTCCTGAGCAGTGCCGCCCACCGGATCCAGTCCCTGTGCCTTCAATCGATCGGCAAGATCGGTCGCTTTCAACGCGTTCACGAGTGCTTGGTGCAGCTTTCCGACGATGGCCTCCGAAGTCCCCGCCGGAGCGAGGAGTCCGTACCATGCTTCCGCCTGATACCCGGGGATGGTTTCGGCGATCGTCGGGACATCAAGGCGGGGATTGCGCATGTTGCTCGATACGGCGATGGCCCGCAGCTTGCCGGCCTTTACATGAGTGATCAGCGACGACATGTCGTTGATCATGAAATCGATCTGTCCTCCCCTGAGAGCAACGAGCGCCGGCCCGGATCCCTTGTAGGGCACATGGGTGGTCTTCACACCCGCCATCATGTCGAACATCTCCACGGTCAGGTGATTCGAGCTGCCGGTTCCGGCCGAGCCGTAATCGAGCTTTCCCGGCTGCGCCTTGGCAAGGGCAATGAAATCCGCCACCGTCTTGACCGGCAGCGCCGGGTGAACCACCAGAACGAAGGGCGTGGTCGCGATCAACGAGATGGGCGCGAAATCGCGCAGCGGATCGTAGCCGAGCTTGGGATACAGGCTCGGGGCGGCGCCGTGCGTGCTGGACGCCGCCATGGACAGGGTGTAGCCGTCGGCTGGTGCACGAGCGGCTGCTTCGGAGCCGATAGTGCCGCCGGCTCCCGCGCGATTGTCGACGATGAACGTCTGGCCGAGAGCCTCGCCGAGCTTCTGAGCCGTCGCCCGCGCGACGATGTCCGTGCCTCCGCCCGGCGGGAAAGGAACGATGATGCGTACGGTTCGGTTCGGATAGTCCTGAGCATGGCTTGCCAACGCGATACCCAAAGCCGCCCCGCATGCTGCCCAGCGCACTCGCGTCATCCGAATCCTCCTGCAGAGCTGCCGTTTCACTGGATCCGTGCGCCCGAAACCTGGATGGTCTTGCCCCATTTCGCCAGCTCGGACTTCACGTACTCGCCGAACTGCTCGGGCGTGCGCTCGACCGGCTCGATGGCGAGCGCCACGTAACGCTCCTTCATCTGCGGGCTCCGCATGATCTTCTGGATCTCTGCGTGCAGCCGCTGGACGATCGCGCGCGGCGTGCCGGCCGGCGCGAGCACGCCGTACCAGCCGGCGAGCTCGTAGCCGGGAACGGTCTCGGCGATTGCCGGAATGTCGGGCAGCAACGGCGAGCGCTTTGCCGTCGTCACCCCCAGCGCGCGCAACTTGCCGGACTTGATGTACGGCGCGAACGGCGGCATGTCGGAGAAGAGAAGCTGGACCTGCCCGGCAAGCAGATCCGGCAAGGCGGGCCCGACGCCCTTGTACGGCACGTGCAGCATGTCGATCTTGGCCAGGTACTTCAGGTACTCGGCGCACAGGTGCAGCGAGCTGCCGTTGCCGGACGAGGCGTACACGATCTCGCCCGGGCGCGCGCGTGCAAGCGCCACGAGCTCCTTGACGTTGCGCGCGGGCAGCGACGGATGCGCGGCCAGCACGATCGATGCGCTCGCCACCTGCGCCACAGGCGCGAAGTCGCGCACGATATTGAACGAAAGGTTCGGATAGAGCCCGGGACTCACCGCGGTCGAGCTGGTCGAGCCGAACACAAAGGTGTATCCATCGGGGGCCGAACGGGCGCCTGCCTCGGTGCCGATCGTGCCACCCGCCCCCGTGCGGTTCTCGACCACGAACTGTGTTCCGAGCGCTTCGCTCAGACGCTGCGCGTACAGGCGCGCGATGATGTCGGTCGTGCCGCCAGTGCTGAACGGGACGATGAGCCGTATCGGCTTGGATGGCCAGTCTTGCGCCGACGCGTGAGGGGACGATGCGATGAGCGCGGCGCACGTCGCCACGACGAAGGCGCGGATCATATGCTCTCCTTTTTTGTCCGAGGCAATCTTGAAGAGGCCACTGCGATCGTACAACAGCGCCCGATCGCGGCATACGCCCCGCAGCAACGCGGGATGGCCGAAATCGCGGTGCTAGAATTCCTCGCATCTGCATCGTGCCCGCGCGCCTGCCCCCTTAAGGAGATTCGACATGCAGCCGGCAAGCTACGGTCCCTTTCCCTACGTCCCGGTCAACCGCCGCAAGCCGTGGAAGTGGCCGAACGGCGCGCGGCTCGCGCTGTGGGTCATTCCCAATCTCGAATTCTTCCATCTCGGCACGCCGCTGGCGGGACATCCGTGGGAGAAGGCTTCCGAGTACAAGGCGCCGACGGTGCGCGCGTGGGGACAGCGCGACTACGGCAACCGCGTCGGCGTGTTCCGCTTGATGGACGTGCTGAGCAAGCACGGCATCCGGGCGACCGCCACCACCAACGCCGACATCTGCGACTTCCACCCCGAGATCATCGAGGATGCGGTCAAGCTCGGCTGGGAGTTCATGGGGCACAACAAGACCAACACCACGCGCCTGAGCGGCCTCGGCCGAGAGGAAGAGCGCGAGCTCATTCGCTACTGCCTGCAGAAGCTCGAGCAGGCGACGGGAAAGCGCCCGGTCGGATGGCTCGGTGCCGGGCTCGCCGAGACCTGGAATACGCTCGACCTCCTGGTCGAGGAAGGCTGCCTCTACGTCTCCGATTGGGTGAACGACGATCAGCCGTACCGCATGAAGGTGAACGACCGGGAGATCGTCTACGTGCCGTACTCCTACGAGGTGAACGACTCCAATCAGATCAACTACCGCCTCGGCACGATCGACGATTTCGAGCGCACCATCAAACGCACCTTTGACGTGCTCTATCGCGAGGGGGCGCAGTCGGCGCGCGTCATGGCCATCTGCCTGCATCCCTTTATGATCGGCGTGCCGCATCGGATCGGCGGGCTCGACGCCGCACTGAGGTACATCTGCGATCACGACGGCGTCTGGCTTGCAACCGGCGAGGAGATCGCACGTGCCTACCTTGAATCCGACACCTCGATCTGAGCGACGATGAAAGCAGCCAGCATTGCGCGCGCGGCGGTCGCACTGGCAGCGGTCGCACCGTGCGTCGCTTTCGCGGCGGGCCCCTACCCGAGCCGGCCGATCCGCATGATCGTCGCCTTTGCGCCGGGCGGCGGCACCGACATCATCGCCCGCATCGTCGCGCAGGGCATCGGCACCGCGCTCAAGCAGCAGGTGGTCGTCGAGAACCGTCCCGGTGCCGGCGGCAACATCGGCACCGAGCTTGCCGCCCGTTCCGCGCCCGACGGCTATACGCTGATCACCTCCGGCACGGGCGCACATGCCATCAATCCTTCGCTCTATGCCAACATCCCCTACGATGCGATCAACGATTTCACGCCGGTGAGCCTGGTCGCATCGACGCCTTATCTCATGGTCGTCCATCCTTCGGTGGCCGCGAAGTCGGTGCAGGAGTTCATTGCGCTCGCCAAGGCCAAACCGGGCGCGCTCAACATGGCCTCCTCGGGCAACGGCGGCATGCCGCATCTCGCGGGCGAGCTGTTCCAGCTCATGGCGCAGGTGCGGCTCACCCACGTTCCCTACAAAGGCACGGGCGCAGTCTTCCCGGACCTGATCGGCGGCCACGTGCAGGTGCTGTTCGGCGACATCGTCGCGACTTCGCCGCACGTGACGTCCGGGAAGCTGCGAGCGCTCGGCATCACCTCGCCGGAGCGCTCGCCCAACCTGCCCGGGATTGCGACCATCGCCGAAAGCGGCGTCCCGGGCTACGATGCAGTGGGCTGGTTCGGTGTATTCGCGCCGGCCGGCACGCCGAAAGACATCGTCTCGCGCCTGAACGCGGCGATCCGCGAGCACGTGCAGCAGCCGGAGATGAAGGCTAGGCTCAGCAGCCTCGGCGCCGACGTGGTGGCGAGCACGCCCGAAGCCTTCGCCGAGAAGCAGCGCGCCGATCTCGAGCGCTGGGCCAAGGTGATCAAGGCGGCGAACGTCAGGATCGAGTAAGGATGAACAGCGCAACTGCAGTTGCCCCAAAGGTGTGCCAGGACGTCACCCGCGCGCTGGTCGAACGCGCTCTGGCGATCGATTACACGCGCCTTCCCGAAGACGTGCGCACGCTCGCGCGCCAATGCCTGCTCGACTGGTTCGCCGTCACTCTGGCCGGAATTGGCGATCCGCTGGTCGAGCTGCTGCTCGACGCGGCGCGCGAGGAGGGCGGAACGGCGGCCGCCACGGTCGTGGGCCGCGGTGTGCAGCTCACACGCGCGCAGGCGGCGCTCGTCAACGGTACCGCCTCGCACGTGCTCGATTACGACGACGTCAATCTCAACATCAACGGCCATCCTTCCGCGGTGCTGGTGCCGGCGGTGCTCGCAATGGCGGAGGCGACCGATGCGCCGGGCAGCGAGCTGCTGAGCGCGTTCGTTGCCGGTTACGAGGCAGCGTGCCGCGCGGGCCGGCTGGCCGCTCCCGGGCACTACCTGCGCGGCTACCACGCCACCTCGACCGTGGGCGGGCTCGGCGCCGCCGTGGCCTGTGCGCGCCTGCTGCGACTCGACGCCGAGCGCACTGCGATGGCGCTCGGCATTGCGGCCACCGAGGCCGCCGGCCTCAAGGCGATGTTCGGCACCCAGTGCAAGCCCTTTCATGCCGGAATGGCCGCGGAGCATGGCATTCGCGCGGCATTGTTGGCGCAACGCGGAATGCAAAGCCGGACCGATGCGCTCGAGTGCAGGCAGGGATTCGCGCAGGTGCTGAGCCCCGATCTGGATCCGCAGGCCGCCTTGGGCGACCCGGAGGCCTATTTCATCCGCGACAACCTCTTCAAGTACCACGCCGCCTGTTACGGCACGCATTCGGCGATCGAATGCGCCCGCACGCTGCGCGCCGAGCATCGCTTCGCGCCCGACGAGATCGAGAGCGTGACGGTGCGCGTGGAGCGGGGCGCCGACGCCGTCTGCAACATCGCCAGTCCCCGCACCGGACTGGAGGCCAAGTTCAGCCTTCGCCTGACCACGGCGATGGCGTTGTGCGGACGCGATACCGCGGATCTCGCGGTCTACTCGGAGAGCACCGCCGCCGACCCGGTGCTCGTCGGCGTGCGCGACCGCATCCGCATGGAACTGATCGAGGGTTGGCCCTTGATGCAGACGGAAGTCGCGCTCGGCCTGCGCGGCGGTCGCCGGCTGGTGACCGCGTGCGATACGGGCATACCGAGCGCGGATTATGCGCGTCAGGGCACGCGGCTGCAGGAGAAGTTCGTGCGGCTTACGCGGCCGGTGCTTGGCGCCGAGCGCAGTGCCCGATTGCTCGAGCGATTGAACGCGATCGAGTGCACACGCGTGCGTGAGCTGATGCGCGTAGCGGGAGAGGCGGTGCAATGAGCGAGCAGGCGATCAAGCAGGCGACCGCGGACGGCGTTCGCACCCTCCTTGCCTGGGCGGCCCAGATTCGGCCGACCGACATTCCGCAGCCCGTGCTGCGCAAGGCAGTGCTCATCATTGCGGACGATGTCGCGGCCGCCATCGCGGCGCGCGACGAGCCGGAAGTCGTGCGCGTGCACGAGCAGCTTCTGCGCGACGGCGCACGCGTGGAGGCATCCTTCTTTCGGCCTGGTGCCGTCCGCACCGACCGGATCTCTGCCGCCCTAGGCAACGGCATTGCCGGCAGCTGGTGCGAGCTCGACGAGGGCTATCGGCTGGCCGCCTGTCATGGTGGCCTGTACACGCTGCCTGCCTTGCTCGCGGAAGCCGAGGCGCGTGCCTCGAACATCGCCGAGGTGCTGTTTGCCGCGGTGGTCGCCTACGAAGTGACGGCCCGGTTCGCGCGCTGCTGGGTCTTTCCGGCGCCGGGCTTGCACCCGCATCCGCAAAGCGCGGCCGTCGGCGGGGCCATCGCCAGCGCGCTCGTGCGCCGCTTTGATGCGCGTCTCACGCTCGATGCCGTGACAGCCGCCTGCACGCTCGTCTCGCCCGGCGACTATCAGCACGCCATCGACGGGGCGTTGGTGCGCAACGTCTGGGCCGCGGTCGGGACGGCGAACGGCATGCGCTGCGCCGACTGGGCCGAGTGCGGCATCGCCGGACATGCCGGCAGTCCCTATGCGATCTACACCGAACGCCTCGGCCAGCCGCCGGCGCCCGAGGCGTTGATTGCCGCGCTCGGCGAGGAGTGGGCGATTCAACGCGGCTATCACAAGATTCACGGCTGCTGCCAGTCGACGCATTCGGCGGTGGAAGCGACCCTCGCCGCACGCGCCGCCATGCCGGCGGGGACGAGCGCGCGCGACATCCGCCGCATCGTGCTCGAAACGCACCGCCCCGGAATGACCAATACGCGTCCGGCGACGACCCTGGCGGCCCGGTTCTCGTTCGAGCACGTGGTCGCAACCGCGCAGGTGCACGCCCGCGCCGAGGCGTTCTCCGCCGCCACGCTCGATGATGATGTCATTGCGGGGCTGCGGGAGCGGATCGAGCTCCGCCGCTTCGAGCCGGCCCTGCCGCGGCCGCACGATCGGCCGGCCCGTGTGACCTTCGAGCTCGCCGATGGCAGCTCGATCACCCGCGAGTGCCTGAGCGCGCAGGGCGGCCCGGACCGGCCGTTCGAGGAAGGCGTGATTTTCGACAAGATCCGCGATGTCACGCATGCGGCCTGTCCGCGGTTCGGCCCCGCCTTCGAGCGCCTGCTTGATCTCGAGCCCGCACAGCTCGACCGGCCGTGGCGCGTCCTGATCGAGGACGCTCTGAGGGCCGCCTGAAATGAGCGCGCCGGACGCCAGTGCGATTCGCGACGCGGTCGTTACCGCGATGCCGCTCGCCGAAGAACTGTTCTCGGCGCTGCGCAGCCGCACCGTCCAACGACGGGGCGTGAGCCGCGAGAGCTATGGACCCGGTGAGCAGGTGGCGCACGAGCTCGCAGCGCAGTTCGGGCGCGACCACGGGCTCGAACTCTCCTGCGATGCCGCCGGCAATCTCTATCTTCGGCTTCCGGGACGCGATCGCTCGCTGCCCGCCTGGATCACCGGCTCGCACCTCGATTCGGTGCCCGAGGGCGGCAACTTCGACGGCGCCGCCGGCGTCATCGCGGGGCTTGCCGTCGCGGCCGGCTTTCGCCGCGCCGGCATCGTTCCCGAGCGCGACGTGGTGGTGATGGCGGTGCGCGCGGAGGAGGCGAGCAGTTGGTTCGCGGGCAGCCACCAGGGGCACATCGGCAGCCGTGCGGCGCTCGGTTTGCTGAACCCCGCAGAGCTGGACGAGGCGGTGCATTCGGGCGACAGCCGCAATCTCGGCAGCCATATGCGCGAGGCCGGGTTCGATCCGGCGCACATCTTTCGAGCGGCCCCATACCTCAGGCCCGAGCGCTTCCACGGCTATCTGGAGCTGCACATCGAGCAGGGTCCGGTGCTGGAGACGATCGCAAGGCCGGTCGGCATCGTCACGGGCATCCGCGGTTCCGCACGCGCCCGCAGCGCTCGTTGCATCGGCGCCTATTCCCACTCGGGCGCGGTGCCGCGCGAGTACCGCAGCGATGCGGTACTCGCCACGGTGGCGCTGTGCGGCCGTCTGGACGAGGCGTGGACCGAGTTGCAGGCGGCGGGGGCCGATCTCGTCTTCACCGTCGGCAAGCTCACCACCGATCCGGCGCTACATGGGATCACCAAGGTTCCGGGCGAGACGCGATTCTCGATCGACCTGCGAAGTCAGGATTGCGAGACGCTCGCAACGATGACCGAGCGGGTGCGCGCGGCTGCCGAGATGATCGGACGCGAGCGGCGGGTGCGCTTCGAACTGGGCGCATTCGATCTCTCGCCGCCCGCGTCGATGGATGCCGGCCTGCAGGATGCGCTCGCTCAGGGTGCACAGGCGCTCGGGATCGCGGCGCCTTCGCTCCCCAGCGGGGCCGGACACGATGCGCAGGATTTTGCCCATGCAGGGTTCCGGTCCGGCATGATCTTCGTGCGCAACGCCAACGGCAGCCACAATCCCGACGAAGCGATGGCGATGAAGGACTTCTGCCTCGGCACGCAGCTTCTCGCCTGGCTGCTGGCGCGCTGACAGGCGCGTCGACCGGAGCGCTGCCTACCAGGCGCGGCAGAGCAGCTCGTGGATCTGCTCGGCGCTGTGGATCTCGGCCGGATTGAAGGCGAGGCCCGGTTCGGTGAAAACGCGTCGGGCGAGCTCGTCGAGCTGTGAGCGATCGAGGCCCAGTTCCCGCAGGCGCGTTTGAAGTCCGGCGCGCAGGGCGAGCGCGCTCAAGCGCGTCGTGATCTCGGCAACGAGGCTCGCCGCGGGCTCGTCCGCCGCGGAGATCCCCATCGCCTGCGCCATCCGGACGGTTTCTCCGGGACAGTACGGCAAGTTGAATGCGAGTACGTGCGGCAGGACGGCCGTGTTCGCTTCGCCGTGCGAGGTGTCGGCGAGTGGGGCGAGCTTGTGGCAGATCGCGTGATGCAAGGCGGTGCGCGCGTTCACGATGGCGGCGCCGGCGAGATAGGCGCCCAGCAGAAGCTCGTCCGCGCTCGCGTTGCCGCCTGCGCGCTGCTCCAGACCGCGCCACAAGCGCTGCAAGCCATCGACAGCGAGCAGCGAGCTGATGGGCGTTCGCGCCTTCGAGTAGAGCGCCTCGAAGCAATGGGCGAGCGCATTCATGCCCGATCCCACGAGCATGCGCTCCGGCGCGTCGGCGAGGAGCAGCGGATCGAGCACGATCAGACGCGCAGCCAGCGCGGAATCGCGGAAAATGAGCTTGTAGGCGTCCGATCGCGTGAGGCTGAAGCCGGGCGTGACCTCGGCCCCGGACAGCGTCGTCGGCAGCGCGACGAGCGGAAGCATCGGCGCCGTTCTCACCCGGGCGGGCGATGCACCGCGGTCGCGGCGCAACGCCAACGATTCGATCCCGGGGCCTTCCGCCAGCGCGAGGGCGACGCCCTTGGCGAGATCGGACGCGCTGCCGCCGCCGAAGCTTACGATGCCGTCGGCCCGGTGCAAGCGCGCCACCTCGGCACCTCGCAGCGCAGATTCGAGCGGCGCGTGCGTCTGCACGCCGGGCCACACCTGTGCCGTGCCGGGCAACCGAGCGACGATCGCCGCCACATGCGGCCCCGAGGCGGCCCGGGGACTGCAGACGACAAGCGGGCGGGCAACGCCGAGACGCTCGAGCGGCTCACGCAGATCCGAGGCGCTGCCCCGGCCGAACAGAACCTGCTGCTGAGGAAACCCGTGAGTGAAAGGCACCATAGGCTTCTCGTTTGCCGCCCGATCGCGTTGCTGCCTATTATCGCCCGCAGTCCCACGGCCGCTCGAAAGCCATGACGAAACCGCTCGGAATCCTCATCTCGTCCTTCGATTACTCGCCGGTAGCGGAGGATGAGTTTCACGACTGGTACGACACGGAGCACATTCCCGAGCGTGCGCGCATCCCCGGGTTCTTGCAATGCACTCGGTGGCTCGCCGTGGACCTGCCGAAGGTCTCCATGACCACCTACGAGCTCGCTTCGATCGACGTGCTGCGCAGCGCGGGCTATCTCGCGGTCGGCTATGAGAACAACTCGCCGTGGACGCGCCGCGTCGGCTGGCGCTGCATCAAGCGGCTGCGCATCGAAGGTGTTCAGGCGACACCGGGCGATTGTTTGCCGCCGGAGCGGTCGCAGGGCCTGATGGTGGTCGCGATGAACGCCCTAGGGTCAGACGACGCGCTCGCCGCAAGGCTGGATGTGGAACTGCCCGAGCTGGCGTGCGTGCACGGCGTGCATGCTGCGCGACGATTCCGTGCGGCGAGCGGCACTCATGCCCATGTCCTCACGGTCCATCTCGAGTCGCCGGATGTTGCGGTGAGCACGCCCTGGAGACGCGCAGCCGAGAGGCTGCGGGCGCTCGAGAGCGAGCTGCAGGTGCAGAACTTCTCGTACACGCTCTGCATCCGCTACCAGCGGATCGAGCCGATGCCGGGCAACCACCCCGTAGGTGACACGGTCGCGTCCCGCCCTTCCTGAAGTAGGAACAGACGGCTTCCATACTCCCCGCCTCTCACGAGACGGGGTGGCACGAAGCGCCGGGGGGTGAGGCCGGGAATTCGCGGACCATGGTCCGCGCCGGCCGAACGGCATCGGCCCGTATGCCGACGCGCGCCCTGCAAGGGATGTGGTTTCGCGTTGTGCCGCCACCATCCGCGATACTGTCGTGTCCCGTTCTCTGAACAGGAGGGAACTGCGATCAAACGCCACAGACTTGGGAGGGACGACGCGAAAGTCATGACTGGGACGAGCAGGTCATCATCGATCTCCGACCCGGCGCCAACAGCATCATCGGCACCGAGATCGCCGCCCGCGCGCAGCCTGATGGCTACACGATGCTCATGGCGTTGCCGGCGCTGGTGATCAATCCGCACGTCTACCGGAAGCTTCCTTATTCGATCGGCGATTTCACGCCAATCACGAACATCGCCACGGCGCCCTACCTGATGCTCGTCAATCCGTCGGTCAAGGTGGAGAGCCCGTGCGAGCTAATCGCATTCGCGAAGGCGCGGCCGGGGCAGCTCAACTTCCGGTCGGGCGGCGCGGCGAGCCCCGCGCATCTCGCGATGGAGCTTTTCATGGCGAGTGCGGGCGTGACGATGACGCACGTGCTCCTACAAAGGAGGCGTGCCGGCGTTGACCGACCTCATCGGGGGGCAGATCCAGGTTTTGGTGAACCCTGCGCTCTCGGCGGTGCCGCATGTGCGGTCGGGAAAGTTGCGTGCGATCGCAGTCACCGAACCAGTGCGGTCGGCGATGGGTGGTAGTGGCTTCCCGATTGCTTCGCATCTATCATTCTTCAGTCAGAGGAACGGTGGAGGTCGGCGGCAGACAATGGTGGCGACACGTGCATGGAAGCAGACGAAGCCGCGGGCAGGATCATGCTTCTCCGGGCCGAAAAGTTCGGCGTTGGTCTCGTGGACCGCGTTGCTGTTGACGAGTCCGGTATGCGGTCAAGGCGATGCGACCACCTATCCACAACGGCCCGTGCGGCTCATCGATCCCTACGCGCCAGGAGGAGGTTCCGGGCTCATCGCGCGCCTGTTGAGCGACAAGCTCTCTCCTGCCTGGGGTAAGCAGATCGTGGTCGACAACCGGCCGGGCGCGGCGGCGGCGATCGGAACCGAAATGGCGGCGAAGGCCGCGCCGGACGGTCACACACTTCTCATGGGCACCAGCGGATCGATCGCCATCAATCCAGGCATGTACGCCAAGTTGCCGTACGACCCGGTGCGCGATCTCGTCGCGATCACCCAGACGAGTGCACAAGTCAATGTGCTGGTGCTGCATCCGTCGGTGAACGCGAGTTCGGTGAAGGAGCTGATCGCACTCGCCGCGTCTCAGCCGGGCAAGCTCAATTTCTCGTCCGCAGCCACGGGCAGCACCGGACACCTCGCCGGCGAGCTTTTCCAGGGGCTCGCGAAAGTGCGCATGACGCATGTCGCGTACAGAGGTAGCAGTCCGGCTGCCATTGCCGTTATCGCGGGCGAGGTTGAGCTCATGTTCGGCAACGTCCTCGCGGTGCTTCCGCACGTGAACTCCGGGAAGCTGAAGGCAATCGCCGTCAGCAGCCGGGAGCGGACGAAAGCCCTGCCCAATCTCCCTACGATCGCCGAGGCCGGCGTGCCAGGATACGAGGCATTAGGTTGGAATGGCGTTTTTGCGCCTGCCGGAACGCCACGTCCGATCGTGGCGAAGCTCAACAGGGACATCGTGGGCGTACTCAACATGCCGGATGTTCGCGAGCGCCTGGAAAGTATGGGCTCCAACCCCGTCGGCGGTACGCCCGAGCAGTTCGGTGCATACGTCAAGCGGGAGATTGCCCGCTGGGGCAAGATCATCCGCGACAACAACATCCGCATCGAGTGAATCGCCGTCCGGTTGCAGCAGAATGGGAAGAAGCATGAGGGCCATGGACAGGGAGCATCTCCCCCAGGTCGTTGTTCTGTCGACCGGCGGCACGATCGCCGGCCGGGGCGGATCTTCGCTGAGCTTGTCCGAATACAAGGCGGGCTCCCTGCTCGGTCAGGAGCTTGTGGAAGCCGTTCCGGAGCTCGATCGGTTCGCACGCGTGCGGGTCGAGCAGATCTGCAACGTCGGCAGCTCGAACATCACCTTCGCCCATTGGCGCGAGCTCGCCGAGCGTATCGATGCGATCTTCACTACGGAGTCCGATGTCGCCGGGGTTGTGATCACGCACGGCACGAGCACCATCGAAGAGACGGGGTATTTCCTCAATCTGACCGTCCGCCACGATCGCCCGGTGGTACTCGTAGGTTCTCAGCGCCCTTCGACCGCATTGAGCGCGGATGGTCCGCTCAATCTCGTCAATGCCGTTCGCGTCGCCGCATGCTCCGAATCTCGTGGACGCGGCGTGCTGGTAGTCCTGAACGAGGAGATCAACGCAGCGCGCGACGTCACGAAGAGCAATACGTATAGGCTGGAGACCTTCCGTTCCGGCGAGCTCGGCTTCCTCGGCTATGTCGACCAGGACAAGGTTGCGTATTATCGCCGGTCCGATAATCGGCACACGGTGAATTCCGAGTTCGCGCTGGATGCGCTCGGAGAGTTGCCGAGCGTGGAGATCGTCTACTCGTCGGTGCAGTCAAACACGCCGTTGCTCGTCGAGACGTTGCAAAAAGCGGGCGTTCGTGGAATCGTGTTCGCGGCCACCGGCGCCGGCTCGCTCTCCGATCGCGAAAAGGAAGTTGTGGCCCAATCGGTTGCACGCTCGCTCGGAACGGTTTTCGTTCGAGCGAGCCGGGTGGGCAATGGGCGGGTCACCGGGCGCAGCGAATTCGACCGGCTCGGAATCATTCCCGCCGACAACCTCAGTCCGCAGAAGGCGCGCGTACTGCTCATGCTTGCGCTCGCACGAACGAGTAACCTGGATGAGCTGCGACGGGTTTTCTCGCAGTACTAGACGAATGCGCTGCTGCTTGCCTTGCTACCAGAGCTCCCGCAACGGCGCATCGGGTTCGATATCGATTGCCGGTGCAACGGCTGCAGCGATCGCCAGCAGCCGGGCATCCGATAGCCGCGGCCCCACCAGTTGTACGCCAACCGGCAGCCCGAGCACCCCGCGCCCGGCAGGGATGTTTACACACGGGACGTGCAACAGAGTCCACATCTGATTGAACACCGCGTTTCCGGTCGTGTGCAGGCCCTCGGGGGCTTCACCGGGGGCGCTTGGGGTTAGAACGACATCGAGCGATTTGCCGAACAAGGCGTCGAAGGCGACACGACAGGAATCGGCGAGTGCGTAGCTCTCCAGCAATTGCCGGTCCGAAATTCCGCCAGCGTTTTCCACCTTGTCCTTCAGTCCTTGCGCGAGCAACGCTTTCGCGTTTACGTATTCGGGCAGGAAGGCCACGCCCGCTTCGCGATTACTAATAGCGGCATGCGCGGCACGAAGCCCATCGAAGCGGGCCTCCAGTAGGAGCTCTTCGACCACCGCGCCGCACTCGGCCAGCCGGTTGCCTGCTCGTTGCAGCGCGCTCGCTCCGGCAGGCTCGATTAGCGGCCACGACGGGCTTCGACACAAGCCTACGCGCAATCCGCGCAGATTCACGCGAGTGGCCCATGGCTGCATGCCGAATGCCTCGCCGACCAGCGTGAGGTCCTCCACCGAACGTCCGTACCAACCGACCGTGTCGAGGCTGGCGGAATACATGCGTACGCCTTCGCGGCTGATCCTATTCCACGTTGGCTTCATCGCGTAAATGCCGTTGAATGCAGCCGGGCGGATCAGCGATCCGCTGGTCTGGGTGCCGAACGCAATCGGCGCCATGAAGTCGGCCACGGCAGCCGCAGAACCTGAGGACGTGCCGCCGGGCGTATGCGCCGGGTTGAACGGATTACGCGTGAGCGCTTTGCGGCCGCTCGATGCGAACTCGACGGTGTCAGTCTTGCCGAGAACTACAGCACCCGATCCACGCGCCAACGCAACGCAAGCGGCATCGCGCCCGACGCGCAGGCCGGGGTAGATGGGCGAGTTCTGCGTGGTCGGGTAGTCGGCGGTATCGATCACATCCTTCACGCCGATCGGCAGACCATGCAGCGCGCCTGTGGGCGGCCGCTTGTCCGCTTCACGCGCGTCGCGAATTGCCTGCTCGGGTTCCGTATGTAACCAGGCGCGCACCAATGCGTCACGCTTGGCGATGCGCTCCAAACACGAGCGAACCAATTCCTCCGAGGAAAGCTGCCGCTCCTTGATCAACCTGGCCGCTCGTGTGGCAGAAAGCTGACATGGCTGCATGATCTGTCGGATGCGTGTACGAGGTTCTCAGTCGAGCTTGATGCCAGCTTGCTTCACTACGTTTGCCCACCGATCCACGTCGCGCTTGAGGATTGCGGCAAATTCTTCCGGCGGCCCCGAGACAGCTTCCATCCCGCCACTCGCGAAGCGCCCCCTGATGTCCGGCATCTGGATGATGCGAGCGAGCTCGGCGTTCCACGCTGCAACGATTTCCTTCGGCAAGCCCTTCGGGCCGACGAACGCGTACCAGGAAGTCACGTCGTATCCGGGGACACCTGCTTCAATGACCGTCGGCAGATCGGGTGCTCCGGCGATGCGCTTGGGACCGGTAACCGCGAGGCCCCGCAGTCTCCCGCTTTTGACATGAGGCATTACGGGCGCGGTCGCAGCAATCATGATCTGAATCTGACCGCCGATCAGATCACTGACTGCAGGCCCAGTGCCTTTGTATGGAATATGCGTGAGGTCCACTGCTGCAGTCAGCTTGAAGAATTCCATGACCAGGTGGGTCGAACCGCCGGTGCCCGTCGCCCCGAAATTGATTGCGCCCGGCTTTGCACGCGCGAGAGCGACGAACTCCTTGACGGTTCTCGCGGGGACCGAGGGGTGGACTACGACCATGAACACCGTCGATGCGACTCGGCCAATTACGGTGATATCGTTGATCGGATCGTAGGGCAGGGTGCGCAGACTCGGGTTGGCCGCGTAGCTGCCGGTCGCAATCAGAATCGTGTAGCCATCCGGAGCCGACCGCAAGACGTGCTCGTTACCAATCGTACCGTTCGCACCTCCCCGATTCTCCACGAGGACTTGCTGGCCCCACGCTTGCGTGAGCTTGGGCGCGATCAATCGAGCCACGACATCAGATCCGCCTCCCGGAGGGAAGGCGTCGACAATGCGGATTACCTTGACCGGATAAGCAGGCAGCCCCGCACCGCCTTGCGCGCCCGCTGCGCTCTGCGAATGTACCGGCGCTGCAAGTGCGGCCAAAAATCCCACGAAGGCCAACCCGAACGCCAATCCTCTGGCAAGGAGGTTTGGTTAGCACAGCTCCGTTCTCCTCTTGAAGCTTCTCAGATGCAGCGCACGGGCTACTCAAGCAACTCTAACACGCATTCGCGGGCAGTCCCAGGCCTGGACTGCATGGGACCCAACGAGAGCATATCCGACGACGTTCACCGGTCGAACATAGCCGACGTGACGTGATCCCAGGTCATAAAGCGTGGGAATGTTGGCCTCGGCGCCTGGAGCGTGATGAAGATAAGAACGATGCCGATCGGTATCGTCAGCATCGCGACTACGCGATCGAAGCTAAGGCTGACACGCGCACTCAGTACTGCTCGCGTAAAACCGTCACTGGCGGCGCTGGCCTGATCTCTCTAGTACCGTAGAGATGCGACCGCTGTTCCGCGATGCGGACCGCTATTGCACCGCCGCCGTGGGCGCCATAGCATGCCTCTGCATTTCCTGGGCGCGCATGGCGTCGTACACGAACTGACGAGGTCACAAAAATGAAACGGGTTGTCGTTCTGCTCGCATGTCTTGTAGCGGCCCCAGCCGCCGCGCAGTCGTATCCGGTCAAGCCGATCGAGCTCGTTTCGCCGACGGGCGCCGGGGGCGGCTCGGACCTCGTCGCTCGCATCGTCGGGGAGATCATCGCGAAAGAGAAGCTGCTGCCGCAGCCGATCGTTATCGTGAACAAGGCGGGAGGCGGGGGCGCTATCGGTCAGCGTTACGTAGCGTCGAAGAAAGGCGATCCGTACACGATCCTTCTCGCGGCGACCGGTCTCATCACCGTCCCGTTGCGTACGGGGCTCGATGTCGGCATGGATAAATTTCAGCCGCTCGGCATCATCGGCCTCGATCTCAACTCGCTAGCGGTGCGTGACGATTCGCCTTATCGCACGGTCAAGGATCTGGTCGCCGCGATTCGCCTTATCGCACGGTCAAGGATCTGGTCGCCGCCGCGAAGACGAAATCAATAAACGTCGCGATCACCTTTCCCGGCGGGTCCGCGCATCAGCTCATCTTCCGACTGGAGCAGCTCACCGGCGCCAAGTTCAATACGGTGTCGTTCAAGAGCGGCGCCGACGCCGTGACAGCCGTCCTGGGCGGTCATGTGCACGTCACCGCGGAGAATCTCGGCGAAGTAATGCCGCATGTAAGATCGAATGACCTGCGCCTGCTGGGTGTGCCGGCGCTGAAGCGCCCCGCCGGGCTTCCCAACGTGCCAACCCTCAAAGAGCAAGGATTCGACATCCAGGCCGGCGGGGCCCGCGGTTTTGTCGCGCCGGCCGGTATTCCACGCGATGTGGTGAAGCTCTGGGAGGAGACGCTTGCCAAGGTTCACAAGAGCGCGGCGTGGAAAGAATACATGGCGCACAACATGTACGAGGACCTGTACATGAACGCCGACGAAATGAGCCGCTGGCTTGCGAGTCAACAGGGGGAGACCACGCGCTTTCTGACGGAGATGGGGCTGGTGGTCAAGAAAGAAGACAAGAAGTGACGCCCGCCGGTCGTCGCCCGAGGAACGCAAGACCGACAGCCTGAATCAGGAACTTCTGGACGGAAGATCGCTGTAGGAATACGAAGGTGCAGTCATGCTGGTATCGCATGATCGCTATTTGGAAGCGGAGCTCGCAACCCTGAGCGAGGTGCGCGACGCGATTGATGCGCGCGCGGGCACGGCGAGGAGCGAAGCGGTCGCAACAATGCAGTGACGGCGGGCCGAGATCGAGGTGCAGGACGCGCTCAGTGCACTGGAGAGCGTCTGGTGCCGATTGCCCCCGGGGAAAGTATGACGGTTCCGCACGACACGTTGAATTGCTCGGCCCGCTCGTAACGTCTCGCGTTGTGTGCGAGCATCGCGGTTGGCAAGGCATGCAGCGATCGCCGCGGCGGCCGCTGGCGAACAGGCGCCGGCGTGAGCCGCGTCAGGTGCTTTCCCGTACCGCTGGGCCCTCAGGCTCGGAATGCCGGAGGCGCTATCGCGCGTCGCGGTTCCGGACAGACTCGTTCCAATCCGGATCACGTCCACCCAGGAGGTCGGCAACGTCATGAAGTGTCTAGGTGCAGTCATTTTTCTCTCGGCCATGCTTCCTGCAGGAGGCGTGCTCGCGCAAAAGACCTACCCCGAGCGTCCCGTGCGGGTGATCGTTCCCTTCGCGCCTGGCGGCGGCACGGACATCGTCGGGCGCATCGTCGCGAAGCAGATGACCGAGGTTCTCGGCCAGTCCGTGATGGTCGACAACCGTCCCGGCGCGGGCGGCAGCATCGGCGAGGAGATGATCGCCCGTGCGACGCCGGACGGATACACCATCGGAATGGTGTCGGGCTATGGAACCAACGCTGCGGTGTACAAGCTCAACTACGATCCGGTTAACGACATCCAGGCCATCATCTCCATCGGCGATTCGGGCATGATCGTCTCGCTGCATCCGGAGGTGCCGATCAAGTCGCTGCAGGAATTCATCGCCTACGCGAAGGCCAATCCGGGCAAGCTCAACTATTCATCGAGCGGCACCGGCGCGATCACGCATCTGGCGACTGAGCTGCTGAACCTGTCCGCCGCGATCAAGACGACGCACATCCCATTCAAGGGCACGGGCCCCGCGCTGACCGCTCTGTTGTCCAAGGAGGTCCACTTCCTTCTTGGCAGCATGCCTGCGACCTTGCCGCACATCCAAGGCGGGCGGCTGCGCGGCGTCGCGGTGACGACGCCCAAGCGGTTGAACGCGCTCAAGGATCTGCCCGCGATCGCGGAGGTCGTACCCGGCTACCGGGCGGTCATCACCTATGGCCTGATCGGACCGAAGGGTCTGCCGGACGAGGCCGTGCGTCGCTGGAATACGGAGGTCAACAAGATCCTGAAGACGGGCGAAATGAAGGAACGACTCGCCAAGGACGGCATCGAGCCGGTGGGCGGTGCGCCGGAGGTCTTCCACGACGTGATCAGGCGCGACGTCGAGCAGTGGAAGCGGGTGGTCAGAGAAGCCAAGCTCAACTTCTCGAGCTGAGGAGCAAAAGCATGCCCCAGAAGACCGTCGACGCACCAGCCGTGAGGCGACTTCTTGCGCAACTGCGCGGCCATGCCGTGACCGAGGAACGTGCGGAGCAGCTTGCGCTGGATATCGCCCAGGTGAACGAAGCCGCACGTGCCGAGGGCGCGAAGAACGACTTCAATGACGAACCCTCGCGCTTTGGCGTCACCCTGACGAGGCTCGCGACGCGATGAACCGCGAGCTGCTCGACATGAGTTTGTGCGAGATCGCACAGGCGATCCGGCGCAAGCGCGTATCATCACTGGAGGTGATCCGCGCTTGCATCGAGCGGGCGAAAGCGGTGCAGCCGGCGACCAACTGCTTCATTGCTATAGAAGAGGAAGAGGCGCTTCGTGCGGCCCGTGCCGCCGACCGCGCGATCAAGCGCGGCGCGCGTCTCGGTCCGCTGCATGGCGTGCCCCTCGCGCACAAGGACATGTTCTATCGCGCCGGGCGCGTCTGCAGCGGCGGCAGCAAGATCCTTCGCGACTATCGTCCGGCCGTCACGGCGACGGTGGTCGAGCGGCTGGCTGCAGCCGGCGCTCTCTGGCTCGGGCGTCTCAACATGGCGGAGCTTGCGGCGAACCCGACCGGACACAACGAGCACTTCGGCGATTGCTGCAATCCGTGGAACCCTGCGCACATCACCGGCGGCTCCTCCAGCGGTTCCGGTGCGGCCGTGGCGACACGAGCATGCTACGGCGCGCTCGGCTCTGACACGGGCGGCTCCGTTCGCCTGCCAGCGGCTGCGAACGGCGTCGTAGGCCTCAAACCGACCTATGGGCGCGTGAGCCGGTACGGCATCCTGCCGCGCGTCTGGTCGCTCGACACGGTCGGCCCGCTCACCCGGACGGTGCGCGATTGCGCCCGCCTGACGGCGGTCATCGCCGGTGCGGATCCGGTCGATCCGACCGCGCACGCCTATCCGGTTCCACGCTACGAACGCCTGCTCGATCGCCGCATCCGGGGATTGAAAATCGGCGTGCCGCGCAATCACTACTACGAAGAGGTTGCGCCGGACGTCGCTCGCGCGATGCAGGAGAGCGTGACGGTACTGCGGTCGCTCGGCGCCCGCATCGTCGAGCTTGAGGTCCCCGACCCGCAGCACACCTTCCAGCTCAACAACGTGATCGGGCAGGTCGAAGCGAGCGCCATCTGCGCGAACTGGCTGCGCGAGCGGCCGCAGGACTTCTCGCGCGTCGTGCGCACGCGCTCCGAGGCGGGATTGCTCGTGCCCGCGGTGAGCTACCTCGAGGCGCTCAATGCGCGGCCGCGCATCACCGCCGAGTTCGTGCAGGCGGTGTTC
>WHTS01000009.1:0-1161 GCA_009377585.1 Betaproteobacteria bacterium | reverse complement strand
AGGTTTGGTCAACGAGGTAAGTGATCGACGACGCGTCGCGGCCGCGCTCGGCATTGTGTTGCGCGCCATCAACTGATCGACTTTCGACCGCGTCCAGGACGGTGCGAACATTTCGATGAAGTCAAAGGCGAACGCCGGTAGATGCCGTCGGCGATGGACTGCCACGCTGGTAATGCTCGGCGGAAACAGGTCACCGGTTTCGAGAAGTGCGATGTTGCCGTCCTTCATCGTGTCGTAAGCCACGTCAACGAGCACCGTAAGTCCGAGGCCACGCGCTACGCAATCGTTCACGACATCAGCATCGGTTGCACTCAAGATAATGTTCAATGCGAGTCCCGCCGTTTCGAAGACCTGAAGCACCGCTTGCCACGTCGAGATCGCCGGCTCGAGCGCCACGAAAGGATGTTGAGCGAGGTCTTTGAGTGAGCAGCGCTTGCGCCGGATGAGTGGATGGTCCTGGGCGCGAGTACGATGCGGCGGAATTTTCGGCATTCAAGCGTGGCTATAGTCCTTGTCGCAGCTCGCTATCCGGCGTGATCCCGATGTCAGCGGATCCGTCCTCCAGCGCTTGGCGGATCTGCTCGGCGTTACCGTGACGTAACGTTACGTGCACCTTCGGAAACCGCTGCGCGAAGCGGCCGAGTGCCTCGGGTATCACGTAACGCGCTTGAGTGTGGGTCGTGGCTATGACCAGATCGCCTTGGTCTGTCCTCGCCGATTGTCCGAGTCCGCGGATGTAGTCGATGTCGAGCAGCACCGACTCGGCACGCAGAACGACTTCTTGTCCCTCGGGCGTCAAACCCGTCAGTCGGCCTTTTTCGCGCACAAAGAGGTTGAAGCGCAGCTCGCGCTCGAGCGCAAGCATTTGCTGGCTAACGCTTGGCTGCGATGTGTGCAAGCGCTTGGCGGCCTTCGATACGCTGAATCCGCTTCGCGCAATTTCGCGCAAGTAAACAAGCTGCTGAAGCTTCATCTATAAGGAAAGACTATGCAGGATAAGAAACAAGACTTTGCCATTATAGGGTGCGATTCCTTAGACTGCCTTCGCAGTGAGGAGGGTTCGATTTTCGTCGCCTGCGGTTGTGTCCTCGACTCGACTCTGAAGAGCGCGCTCTTCCGAACGAGGCGCGCCGAAGGCGTTCGAGCCGGACAAATCCCTAA
>WHTS01000008.1:7437-105562 GCA_009377585.1 Betaproteobacteria bacterium | reverse complement strand
CAAACGGCGCGAAAAAGACCCTTGAGATAGAGCGCCTCGAAGAAAACGCACGAACAAAATCCACGACGTTCATCCCGACCAATTCACACGACTATCGGAACGACGATGACACCGATAGATGATCTTGCCGCCATCCTCCCGCGCGAGTCCCTCCGCGATCAGCCATTGCCGGCGCCGGGCGAGCGCGTTTCTTGCCTCCCGGCCGAACCCGCCGTCGCGGAGCGGGACCGGCGCGTCGGCAATCAGCTCGCGGTCGAGCCAGGTGGCGGCGCTTACCGTCACCTGGGCGTCGAGGTCGACGAGCGACAGCACCCGCGCGCCGAGCTGCCTGGTGCGTCCGGTATCGTAATCCCGCGCACGGCTCTCGAAGTCGTCGGGGATGCGCCAGCGCTCGGCGTCGAGGCGCTCGACGATGCCGGCCCGGCGGAGCGAACGGAAGAACCGCCTTAAGCCGCATCCAAGCTCGCCCGTGGGATCAGCCCGGTCAGCCACACCAGCGGATGCTTCGGGTCGATGATCGCCTCAGGCGCTTGCGGAACAGGTCGGCCTCGCCGGAAGACGGGCGGGACGGTCGCATCGCAAATACCCCGGAAAACGCACCTCGAACGGCGGATATCCGGCATTCTCCAATCCTTCGACCGCCAGGGGAATCCCCTGAAACCAACAGCGTGCGTGTTTTTCAGGGTGACTCTTTCGCCAATAGCCAGGGCGGCTGTCATCGAGACAGCCAGGAACGCAGCACCGCGACAATCGTGAGGCCCACGAAGAAATGGTGTGTGGCGCTTCCTGTCGCTGACCCTGCTGTCATCCAACTGTCACTTAAACGTCATACGGATGTTAGCTGCGGGCCCTAAAAAGGTGCTGGCGGTGGTCGATCGAGCGAAGGACCGAGGAAGTGCAGAGGTCCCAATCGACCCTGCCTTGGGTTCGGCGCAAACATCAAACATGGAGAGAGCCAAATGAAAAAACTGTTCCACGCCGTTGCAGCGGCCAGCTTCGCACTCGCCGCCACGCTCGCCCCGGCAATTGCTGCCGAAATCTCCGGCGCTGGGGCCACCTTTCCCTATCCGATTTACGCCAAGTGGGCGGATGCCTACAAGAAGGAGACCGGTATCGGGCTGAACTATCAGTCGATTGGCTCCGGCGGCGGCATCAAGCAGATCAAAGCCAAGACCGTAACGTTCGGCGCTTCCGATGCGCCACTCTCCGGCAAAGACCTCGAGGAGACCGGCTTGGTTCAGTTCCCCATGGTCATGGGCGGCATCGTCCCGGTCGTGAACCTTGATGGTATCACTGCTGGTGAGCTCGTGCTCGACGGCCCGACCGTCGCCAGCATCTTCCTCGGCGAGATTACGAACTGGGACGATCCCGCTATCAAGAAGCTCAATCCGAGCGCCGAACTCCCGAACCAGGCGATTGCCGTCGTTCACCGTTCCGACGGCTCGGGCACGACCTACAACTTCGCCTACTATCTGGCGGAAGTCAGCGAGAACTGGAAGTCGAATGTCGGCGTCAACACATCATTGCAATGGCGGGTCGGCATCGGCGCCAAGGGCAACGAAGGCGTCGCCAACAACGTCGCCAACACCAAGAGCTCGATCGGTTACGTCGAATTCGCCTATGCCCTGCAGAACAAGCTGACCTACACCAACATGGTCAACAAGGCAGGCAAGGTTGTCGCTCCGACGTCGGAGGCCTTCCAGGCCGCGGCCGCGAATGCCGATTGGAAGTCCAAGCCGGGCTATGGCGTGATCCTGGCTAACCAGCCCGGCGACACCTCATGGCCGATGACCGCGGCTACCTGGATCCTCATTTACAAGAATCCGCAGGATCCCGCCGCCGCCGCCGAGGCGCTCAAGTTTTTCGCCTGGTGCTATCGCAACGGCGGCAAGATGGCGGAAGAGCTCGACTACGTGCCCATGCCCGCCAATGTGGTCGAGGATATCGAGAAGACCTGGGCTGCCGAGATCAAGGACGCGAGCGGCAAGCCGCTCTCCGCTACGACCAACTGAATACCGGCCGTGCCGGGAAAGGCGTCGCCTGGCGTCTTTTCATCTCATGTCGGGCGATTTGTGCGCGCGACTGTGAGACCGCTTTACGGGCCGAACCCAGAGTGCATCTTGGACGACATCGGAGGGAAGTTGCCGCTACCGCCTATCCAGAGACATGACGCGACGGATGGGCGCTAAGGGGCGCCTTTGTGAGCGCCGCCGATTCCTTTTCACGACTCGCCGTGTTCCGGCGGTTGCGGAGCCGCGATGCCGTCTTCCGCATCCTCACCCGGACGTCCGCGCTCGGGGTGCTGATGGTCCTTGGTTCCGCGATCGTGGTGCTCGTCTCCGGGGCACTGCCGGCGCTGCGCGCCTTCGGTCTCGCGTTTCTGACGACGGAGATGTGGAATCCGGTCACTGAGAAGTTCGGCGCGCTCGCCCCGATTTACGGCACGCTGGTCACATCGGCCATCGCCATGACGATCGCGGTGCCCGTCAGTCTGATGATCGCGGTGTTCCTGACCGAGATTTGCCCCATGCGGCTGCGCCGACCGATCGGCATTGCCATTGAACTGCTCGCCGGCATCCCCAGCATCATCTATGGCATCTGGGGGTTGTTCGTGTTCGCCCCGTTCCTGCAGCACACACTGCAGCCGTTCCTGATCGAGTTGTTTGGCCCTGTTCCGGTGCTCTCCACCCTGTTTGCCGGTCCTCCTTATGGCATTGGCATCCTCACCGCGGGGCTGATTCTTGCGATCATGGTGCTGCCGTTCATCGCCTCGATCTCTCGCGATGTGTTCGAGGCCGTGCCGCCGGTGCTCAAGGAGGCGGCCTACGGCGTAGGCTGCACCACATGGGAGGTCGTCCGCTACGTCGTCCTGCCGTATGCGCGGGTGGGGGTGATCGGCGGCGTCATGCTCGGCCTTGGCCGCGCGCTTGGCGAGACAATGGCGGTGACCTTCGTCATCGGCAACGCACACCGTGTTTCTGGCTCGATCCTGGCCCCTGGCACGACCATCTCGGCAACCATCGCCAACGAGTTCACCGAGGCCGTCGGCGACCTCTACAGCTCATCCCTCATCGCGCTTGGATTGATCTTGTTCGTCATCACGTTCATCGTGCTCGCCCTCGCACGCTATCTGCTGATGCGCCTGGAGGATCGGGTAGCCCCATGAGCAATCTTTACAGATCCCGCCGCCGCCGCAACGGGCTCGCGACGTGCCTGTCACTGGCGGCGACGTTCCTTGGGCTCAGTTGGCTGGTGCTCATACTTGCGGTATTGCTGTGGAAGGGGTTCAGCGGTCTCTCCGTTCAGGTTTTCACCGAGATGACGCCGCCGCCGGGGTCAGTCGGCGGCTTGCTCAATCCGATCGTCGGCAGCTTGATCATGACGATGCTCGCCGTTGCGATCGGCACACCGGTCGGCATCCTCGCCGGCACCTATATGGCCGAATACGGACGCCACGATAAGCTGACCAGCGTGGTGCGTTTCATTAATGACATTCTGCTCAGTGCGCCCTCCATAGTGATCGGCCTTTTCGTGTACGAGATCATGGTCTATCCGATGGGCCACTTTTCCGCCTGGGCAGGGGCGGTGGCATTGGCGTTGATCGTCATTCCCGTTGTCGTGCGGACGACCGAAGACATGCTATTGATGGTATCAAACCCATTGCGGGAGTCCGCTTTCGCGCTCGGTCTGCCGCGGGCCTATGTCATTCGCCACGTTTGTTACCGGGTCGCTCGCGCTGGAATGCTGACGGGCGTTCTGCTCGCCGTCGCGCGCATCAGCGGTGAAACGGCGCCGCTCCTGTTCACAGCACTTAACAATCAGTTCTGGAGCACTAATCTTGATGCGCCGATGGCAAGTCTGCCGGTCGTCATATTCCAGTTCGCTTTAAGCCCGTACGAGGATTGGCAGAAGCTCGCCTGGACCGGCGCGCTCATTATCACCTTGGCGGTGCTCGCGCTCAGCATCGTTGCACGCGCCGTCGCAGCATCGAGAAAAGAGCCATGAACCTCGCGTCGCACTCGGCCCCGAAGGTCACCGATATGTCAATCGATGTCGATGACCTGAAGGAAAGGCTCTCGATCCACAACCTGAACTTTCACTATGGCGACAGCAGAGCGCTGAAGGATATCAACTTGTCGCTTTATCAGAACAGGGTGACAGCCATCGTCGGTCCCTCTGGCTGCGGAAAGTCGACCCTGTTGCGCGCGCTCAATCGAATCTATGATCTTTATCCCGCCCAGCGCGCTACCGGCGAGGTGATGTTCGACGGCGAGAACATCCTGTCGCCCAGGCAGGATCTCAACTTGCTGCGCTCGCGTATCGGCATGGTGTTCCAGAAGCCGACACCTTTTCCTATGTCGATTTACGAGAACATCGCCTTCGGCATCAGGCTCTACAACCGCATTCCGCGCTCCGAACTCGATGGGCGCGTCGAAGCCGCATTACAACGTGCCGCGCTCTGGGACGAGGTTAAGGACAAGCTTTCGACCAATGGCTTGAGCCTATCGGGCGGGCAGCAGCAGCGTCTGTGCATTGCGCGGACCGCGGCGCTCAAGCCGGAGGTGATCCTGCTCGATGAGCCATGCTCGGCGCTCGACCCGATCTCCACTGCCAAGGTCGAGGAGTTGATCGACGAGCTCAAGAACAACTACACGATCGTCATCGTGACCCACAACATGCAGCAGGCGGCGCGCGTCTCCGACTTCACCGCCTTCATGTATCTCGGCGAGCTCGTCGAGTTCGGCGCGACCGATCACATGTTTACGTCGCCACGTGAGCCTCGCACCCAGGATTACATTACCGGTCGCTTCGGTTGAGCCAGGACCATCACCTTTATGCATCACTGACCTGATGCTCCCCTTCGGTCCCTCATGGATAGCGAGAGTCCTTGGTCATCTTGCGCTGCTCCCCAACACGCCCTCGGTGGGCGTTAGAGTTTTCCGGCCTCGGACGCCGACGTAAAAAAAAGAAAGGCTGCACAAGCGGTTAAGCTGGTGCGGCCTCTGTTAGACTGAAGTTCCTGCTCATTGCAGTGAGCTTGAGGGCTGTAAAGGCAGGCCATTCAGCGTGTTATTAGCGCGGAGCGGGTGCAGAATGTAGCCATGTAATTGGCTTGCAATGCGTGGGAATTGGTGTAGTATGTACCCATGCATATCGACATGGTGCCGAACCGCGGCGCGCGCCCGGCGTATCTGCTGCGCGAGTCCTATCGCGAAGGCACGCGCGTTCGCAAACGCACGCTCGCCAATCTGTCCGCACTCTCCGACGAGCAGATCCTCGCCATCCGTGCCGTGCTGCGCGGCGAGCAACTCGGGCCCGTTGCGCAACACTTCGAGGCGATCGCCTCGCGCGCTCATGGCCATGTGCAGGCCGTCAGTGTAGCCATGCAAGCCCTGGGATTCGAGGCGCTGCTGGGGTCGCGACCGAGTCGGCAGCGCGATCTGGTGTGCGCGATGGTGGCCGCGCGGGTGCTCGCCCCGCACACCAAGTTGGCGACCACCCGCTGGTGGCACAGCACGACCTTGGCCGAAGACTTCGGCGTGGCCGATGCCACCGAGGACGAGCTGTACGCGGCAATGGACTGGCTGCTGGAGCGACAAGCTCTGATCGAGAAGAAGCTCGCCGCGCGTCATCTACGCTCGGGCGGGCTGGTGCTCTATGACTTGTCGTCGAGCTATTTCGAAGGCCGCTGCTGTCCGTTGGCGCGCATCGGTCACAACCGTGACGGCAAGAAGAACAAGCTCCAGGTCAACTACGCGCTGGTCAGTGCGCCCGGGGGCTGTCCGGTGGCCGTCTCGGTGTACGAGGGCAACACCGCTGACGCGCAGACGCTGCTCCCGCAGGTCAAGCGATTACGCGAGGCGTTCGGCATCGACACGCTGGTCATCGTCGGGGACCGGGGCATGATCTCGCAGAAGGCGATCGAAGAGCTTCGTGGTCAGCAAGGCGTGAGTTGGATCACCGCGCTCAAGAGCGCGCAGATTCGCTCCTTGATCGATCAGGGCGGTCTGCAGTTGGGGTTGTTCGATGAGCGCAACCTCCTGGAGCTAACGCATCCCGATTTCCCCGGCGAGCGCCTGGTGGCGTGTCGCAATCCGCAGCTTGCCCAACGCCGGGCCCACAGGCGCCAGGAGCTGTTACACGCGACCGCGGGCGAACTGGACAAGGTGCGGTTGATGGTGGAGCGCAAACGCCTGCGAGGCACCAATAAGATCGGCGTGCGCGTGGGGCGCGTGGTCGACAAGTACAAAATGGCCAAGCATTTCGAGCTCACCATCGAAGCGCAGTGCTTCGCCTTTCGCATCCGCGATGAGCACCTCGCCCAGGAAGCCGCACTCGATGGCATCTACATCCTGCGAACTGCCCTTGGCGCCAAGTCGATGGACGCGCCTCAGGTCGTGCGCAGCTACAAGTCGCTCAGCGACGTCGAGCGCGCTTTTCGCTGCCTGAAGACCGTGGACCTCAAGGTGCGCCCCATCCACCACCGACTCGCCGAGCGCGTGCGAAGCCATATCTTCCTTTGCATGCTCGCCTACTACGTCGAGTGGCATATGCGAGCGGCGTGGCGTTCGCTGCTGTTCGCCGATGAAGACCAACAGGCCAAGACCGTGCGCGATCCCGTCGCCGCAGCACAACGCTCTGTCGCCGCCGAGCGCAAAGCCCTACGCCATACCCTACCCGATGGAACCACGGCACACAGCTTCCGTACCCGCCTGGACGAACTGTCCAGCATCGTACGAAACACCTGCCGAGCTCCCAACGCCGACACCAACGCGGCTACCTTCCAAATCGTGACTACGCCAAACCCGAAGCAGAAACGCGCGCTCGATCTGCTCCATACCATTACCGTGTAGACAGAGCACCGACAACCAAAGACGGCGTAACTGCACGCCTCTTCAGCATAATCGTGCTCTCGCCAAGTAGGAACTTCAGGTTAGACGGTAACGCGCAAGAAGTTGTACGGTCCGTGGTTGCGGGAGCTCGACGCGAGTCGGCACGGCCGCCACGCGGCATCCGAGGCGCGCGCCTCGGCCTCATTAAAGGGACGAGGCGAGGGGCTTCATGGAAGGCCGGCTGTGCCCCCAGTCGGATTTCAGATCGGTACGCTTAGCGAATGTCGGTCTCGGCCAATGCGTGCCGGCGAATACATGCTGCAGGTCTGGCACCCGCGCATGGACGGCGCCGAAAGCGCCACCGCGCAGCGCATGCGAATCGATGCGGATGCCAAGGCTGCCTGGACGGTGAAGCTCAAGCCGGATCTGCGGCCGCGGCGCGCGCCGCACGCGCACGGCGGGGGCTACCACTAGGACTGCGTCATGCCCGCAAGCGGGCATCCAGAAATTCGAACTCGACCGTCCTGGATTCCCACTTGCGCGGGGGTGACGAAGAAACGGAAGCTCACCGCAACGACGCGTTGATCTTCTCGAGCGTGGTCGCGCCCGGGCAAAGCTCCTTGGCGCCGAGCGTGTTGAACGGCGTCTCGGCGGTCTTCAGGTGCGCGTGCAGGTCCTCGGGCTGCGGATCGACGAACAAGAGTCCCGTCACCACCTCGCCCTGGGCCTGGCGCTGCTGCACGAAATTCATTGCCCCGATGCGGTCGTGCGGATCGTAGTCGGCGGCGAGCTTGCGCAGCCGCAGGACCGAGCCGTCGTGCTGCGTGACCGAGACCACTTCGCCTTCGGCATAGTCGACCGTGATCTCCTCGCGCTTGGGCCAGTAGTCGAAGTCGATGCGGTTGACCGGCTCGTTGTGATCGCGCACGTATTCGTAGCTCTTGGTGCTGCCGGCGTGGTTGTTGAACGCGACACAGGGGCTGATCACGTCGATGAAGGCGGCGCCAGGGTGCACGATGGCCGCCTTGATGAGCGGCACCAGCTGGTTCTTGTCGCCGGAGAAGCTGCGCGCGACGAAGGTTGCGCCCAGCTGCAGCGCCAGCGCCACCAGGTCTACCGGCGAGTCGCTGTTCACGACCCCACGCTTGGATTGCGAGCCCTGGTCGGCGGTGGCCGAGAACTGACCCTTGGTGAGACCGTACACGCCGTTGTTCTCGACGATGTAGAGCATGTTGACGCCGCGGCGCATGACATGCGCGAACTGGCCGATGCCGATCGAGGCCGAGTCGCCGTCGCCCGAAACACCGAGATAGATGAGATCCCGATTGGCGAGATTGGCGCCGGTCAGCACCGAAGGCATGCGCCCGTGCACGCTGTTGAAGCCGTGCGAATTGCCGAGGAAGTAGTCCGGCGTCTTGGACGAGCAACCGATGCCCGAGAGCTTGGCGACGCGGTGCGGCTCGATATCGAGCTCCCAGCAGGCCTGGATGATGGCGGCGCTGATGGAATCGTGGCCGCAGCCCGCGCACAAGGTCGAAATCTTGCCTTCGTAGTCGCGCCGCGTGTAGCCAACCTTGTTGATGGGAAGCGTCGGATGATGCAGCCGGGGTTTGGCGATATAAGTCATGACACCACCTTCTTGAAAGGCACCACGGTGTGTGCGCTGGCGTGGCGCGCGATCTCGTCGACGATGTAGCGCGCGGTGATCGGCGTGCCGTCGTAGTGCAGCACCGGGATGAGCCGGTTCTGGTTCACGCCCGCCTCATTGACCAGCAAGGTCTTCAACTGCGCATCGCGGTTCTGCTCCACCACGAACACCCACGGGTGGGAGTTGCAGAAATCCACGATCTCGTCGGCGAACGGGAAGGCGCGGATGCGAAGCGCATTGACCAGGATGCCGCGCTCGGCGAGCGCGTCCAGCGCTTCGGCCATGGCCGGACTGGTGGAGCCGTAGAAGATCGCGCCGAAGCGCGCCGGTTTCGGCGCCGGCAGCAGCAGCGGCTTCGGCACCAGGGTTTTGGCCGTCTCGAACTTGCGCAGCAGCCGCTGCATGTTCTCCATGTAGTCGGGGCCGGCCTCGCTGTAGCGCGCGAACCGATCCTTGGTGGTGCCACGCGTGAAGTAGCCGCCGCGAGTCGGATGGGTGCCGGGGAGCGTGCGGTACGCTATGCCGTCGCCATCGACGTCGAGATAGCGGCCGAACTCCGTCCCGGCCTCGAGCCGCTCGTAGCTCATGAGCTTGCCGCGATCGTAGGCCTGCGCGTCGTCCCATTGCAGCGGATCGCACAGGCGCGTGTTCATGCCGATGTCGAGGTCGGTCATCACGAACACCGGCGTCTGCAGCCGCTCGGCCAGGTCGAGGGCTTGCGCCGTGAAATCGAAGCACTCCTTCGGGTCCTCGGGGAACAGCAGCACGTGCTTGGTATCGCCGTGCGAGGCATAGGCGCAGGCGAGCACATCGGATTGCTGCGTGCGCGTCGGCATGCCGGTGGAGGGGCCGCCGCGCTGCACGTCGATGATGGTCACCGGGATCTCGGCGAAGTACGCCAGGCCGATGAATTCAGTCATGAGCGAAATGCCAGGGCCCGAGGTCGCCGTGAACGCGCGCGCGCCGTTCCAGCCGGCGCCGACGACGATTCCGATCGAAGCGAGCTCGTCCTCGGCCTGGACGATCGCGAACTTGTTCTGCTTTGTTTGCGGGTCGACGCGGTGGCGCTGGCAGAAACGCTGAAAGGCCTCGGCGAGCGAGGACGACGGCGTGATCGGATACCAGGCGCATACCGTCGCGCCGCCGTAGACCGCGCCCAGCGCCGCGGCGCTGTTGCCTTCGAGGAAGATCTTGTTGCCCACCTTGTCGGTGCGGCGCACCTTGATCCCGAGCGGGCATTGCAAATTGGAAAGCGCGTAGTCGCGTCCCAGATGCAGCGCCTTCACGTTCGAATCGAGCAACTTCTCCTTGCCCTTGTATTGCTCGGAGAAGAGCTTCTCGATCACCGCCGGATCGATATCGAGCAGCGCCGACAGCGCACCCACGTAGATGATGTTCTTGAACAGCTGCCGCTGGCGCGGATCGGTGTAGGTCGAATTGCAGACCTCGGTGAGCGGCATGCCGATCACCTGGATGTCGTCGCGAAACTTCGATTTCGGCAGCGCGCGAGTCGAATCGTAGAACACGTAACCGCCGGACTCGATCTCCTTGATGTCGCGCTCCCAGGTCTGCGGATTCATCGCCACCATGAGATCCACGCCGCCGCGCCGGCCAAGATAGCTCTTCTCGGTAACCCGCACCTCGTACCAGGTCGGCAGCCCCTGGATGTTGGACGGAAAGATGTTGCGCGGGCTCACCGGCACGCCCATGCGCAGGATGGCCCGGGCGAACAGCTCGTTGGCGCTGGCCGAGCCGGAGCCGTTGACGTTGGCGAACTTGACGACGAAATCGTTTACCGCCTCGATGGGCTTCATGATGTCTCTCTTATGCCGCCTTGCGTCCGGGTGCGGGCGCCTTGCCGCGGCAGGTGGGGCCGGCTTGCGTCATTTCGAGGTAGAACTTCTGCATGTCCCAGGCGCCGGTCGGACAACGCTCGGCGCACAATCCGCAATGCAGGCAGACATCCTCGTCCTTGGCCATGATGCGCCCGGTCTTGAGCGCCTCCGAGACGTACAGGTCTTGCGTGGCGTTCGCGGCCGGGGCGTTCAGGCGCTTGCGCAAATCGGTCTCTTCGCCGTTGTCGGTGAAGGTGATGCAGTCCATCGGGCAGATGTCGACGCAGGCGTCGCACTCGATGCAGAGGCTCGTGCTGAACACCGTTTGCGCGTCGCAATTGAGACAGCGCTGCGCTTCCTTGAACGCCGTCGCCGGATCGAAGCCCTTCTCCACCTCGACCTTGATGCTCTTCAGCGTCACGCGCACGTCGTTCCACGGCACCTTGAAGCGCTGATCGAGCGAGACGTCGTTGTCGTAGCTCCACTCGTGAATACCCATCTTCTGCGACACGAGGGTCACCATCGGCGCGGGCCGCAGCGCGATGTCTTCGCCGCCGCAGAGCTTGTCGATCGAGATCGCGGCTTCGTGGCCGTGCGCCACCGCCCAGATGATATTCTTGGGGCCGAACGCAGCGTCGCCGCCGAAGAAAACGCCCGGGCGCGTCGACTGGAATGTCGTCTCGTCCACCTTCGGCATGCCCCATTCGTCGAACTCGAGACCGATGTCGCGCTCGATCCAGGGAAACGCGTTCTCCTGGCCGATCGCGATCAGCACGTCGTCGCATTCGAAGTGGTGGTCGGGCTCGCCGGTGGACACCAGGCGCCGGCGTCCGCGGGCATCGTACTCGGCCTTCACCTTCTCGAAGGTCATCCCGGTGAGCCGCCCGTTGTCGTGCACGAAGGCCTTGGGCACGAGGAAGTTGAGGATCGGAATGCCCTCGTGGGTTGCGTCTTCCTTCTCCCAGGGCGAAGCCTTCATCTCCTCGTAGCCGGAGCGCACGATCACCTTCACGTCGTCGCCGCCCAGGCGCTTGGACGAGCGGCAGCAGTCCATCGCGGTATTGCCCCCGCCCAGGACGATCACCCGCTTGCCGATCTTGTCGATGTGACCGAAGGAGACGCTCGAGAGCCAGTCGATGCCGATATGAATGTGCGCCGCAGCTTCCGCACGCCCGGGAATATCGAGGTCGCGCCCGCGCGGCGCACCGCAGCCGACGAAAATCGCATCGTAGTTCTGCGCCAGCAGCGCCTTCAGGCTGTCGATCTTCTCGCCCAGGCGCATTTCGAGGCCGAGATCGGCGATGTAGCCCACTTCCTCGTCGATCACCGTCTCGGGCAGCCGGAACTTGGGGATCTGGGTGCGCATCATGCCGCCGCCCTGCGGGTCCTGGTCGTAGACCACCAGGTGGTAACCGAGCGGCGCGAGATCGCGCGCGACGGTGAGCGATGCGGGGCCGGCGCCGATGAGCGCGATGCGCTTGCCGTTCTTCTGCTTCGGCGCCTTCGGCAGACGGGCGCGGATGTCGTCCTTGTTGTCCGCCGCGACGCGCTTGAGCCGGCAGATCGCGACAGGCTCCTTGCTCTGGCCATCCTCGACACGCCCGCGCCGGCATGCCGGCTCGCACGGACGGTCGCAGGTGCGACCCAGAATGCCGGGGAAGACGTTCGAATACCAGTTGATCATGTAGGCGTCGTCGTAACGCCCTTGTGCGATCAAGCGGATGTATTCGGGGACGGGTGTGTGGGCCGGACACGCCCACTGGCAATCGACAACCTTGTGAAAGTAATCCGGGTTTCGGATATCGGTGGGGTTCAACCCTGTTCCTCCGCGCTCGCAGTCATTCCACGTGTAGCCCGCATGCCCCGGGAAACCATTTAGGAAAGCGGGGCTTAAGCCGGCATAAACGACTTATGGTACCGCGCGGATGACGGTACTGGAAGAATCATGGCCTGCGCAGCCGGAGAAGCGACGGCCGCCTGTGACTTCCTTGACGCAATGGCCCGGGCCGTCGGGGCGCCGCACCGCCCGGGCCCCGGGCAAACGGAGGGCGCCGGATGAGGTCCGCGCCGCCCGCGCCGGCGGGTCAAAGCGCAGGCAGCCGGCTCGCCTGGCACCGTCGGCCCCCCTCGCGGTACGAAGAAGCCGCGCGTTCCGTTCCGCTCGACCTGGGCTGCGTGCACGCTGGGCAAAGCGGCACGCCGCTATGCGTTGGAGCGTTTCGCCATCGGCCGCTTCGTCGCGGACTGGGAATACGCGCTCGCCTCGGTCACGCGCCAGTCACCCCCATCCGGCGCCCACCGGATTGCGGGCATCCGCAATGCGGCGTACCGGGTTCCACAGTTCGTTGCGGAGACCGTCAGTGAAGGATGCGAATCGAAGCACGCAAATCGATACCGGAAATGCCGAGCCGAAAGAGGCGCCGCAGCCGCCCGCGCCGGACAAAGCCCATCGCGCGCGCGCCGGTAGCAGCGAGCATCACGAGAACCAACGCAGCATGGGTGTCGGCGCCGATCACGTGACCGACGCAATGCGGCGCGACAAGCGCGGTACGTTTCCATGATCGGGCGGGAATAGCCATTGCGCGATGAACCGGACAGGAAGCGGTGCAAGCCCGCGCCGCCGTCCGATCTATCCGCACCTCATTCTAAAGGAGTAGACCATGAGACTCAATCGAACCCCAATCGCAGCGGCGCTATGCTGTATGGCGCTCGCATCAGCGCCGATCGCGTTCGCAGCCGGCGATAGCAGCAGTACCAGCAGTACCAGCGGTACCTCCGGATCGACGATGAACCGTTCCGATTCCAGCATGAGCGGAAGCGGCTCCGGTACGACTTCGTCGACGGATTCGCAAACCGTGCGTCAAGCGCAGCAGGCGCTGGCGGACAAGGGCCACAATCCGGGTCCGATCGACGGCGTCATGGGGCCGCAAACGCGCGCCGCGCTGCAAAAGTACCAGCGGCAGAACAACCTCAGCGGCGCGAGCGGCCTGGATAAGCAGACGCTCGATTCGCTCGGCGTGCAAGCGAGCTCCTCCACGGGCAGCAGCGGCAGCATGGCGGGCAGGACCGATAGCGGGAGCTCCGCAGGCGGCACCGGCTCGACGACGGGCGGCTCCGGCGGGCATGCCGGCACGGGTAGCAAGTTCCCGTCGAGTAGCAGCAGCGCCGACCAGGGCACCGCCAGTGACGGAGCGGCCAACAGCCGCTACCCGACACCGGAGTCCAGGGGTGGCGGCTCGCGCGATAGCGGCGCTTCCGCCGGCGGTACCGGCTCGATGAGCGGCGGCGCAGGGGGTACGGCGCGCACACCGAATCCTTCGCCGTCGGGCAGCAATGCCTCGCAAGGCACCGCCAGCGACGGCGGGCCGACGAGCAGCAATCCCTCCGGCGGGACCAAGTAATACAGTGTCGTTTGTTCTCTTCGATGGAGCGGACCTTCGGGTTCGCTCCATTTGTCTGTCTGGTTGATCGGTGCAACGCACTCAGAGCCCACTTGGCGAATTCCGGCTGTAGCAGCGGCTCGCTCAGGTGCAGGTATGGAGCGTGCGGCCGAACCGGCGCGTCTTCTATGACGGATTCGAGGCCGGCCAACAAGGAGATCCGCCCATGGAAAGCCGCGTCAACCTGCTGGGTCATTCCGTACACCAGATGCTCGTCGTTTTCCCGCTTGGCCTGCTCGCCACCTCGGTCATCTTCGACCTGCTCTTCCTCGCGAACCGAGAGCCCGAGATGGCCATCGCCGCGTATTGGACGCAGGCCGCCGGGCTGATCGGTGGCCTCGTGGCCGCACCGTTCGGATTGCTCGACTGGACGAAAATCCCGATCGGCACCCGCGCCAAGCGGGTGGGTGCGGTGCACGGGATCGGTAACGGAGTCGTAATCGTGCTCTTTCTATGCAGCTGGCTGCTGCGCAACGATCCGTCTCATGTGCCGCCGGCATTGGCCCTGCTGCTGTCGTTTTCGGGCGCCGCGCTTGCTTTCATCACCGGATGGCTGGGCGGGGAGCTGGTAGCGCGGCACGGGATGGGCGTGCACAACAACGCGGGGCTGGATGCGCCAAGCTCGCTGCACGATCCGCATCATGGCACACACGTGCGCCACCAGCCTTGAGCAAGCCACGCAGGGGTTTCCAATCTTGATCAGGGTGCGCCTGCATGCACATTGTTCATCGCTCTTTTGGCGATGAAACAATGCAGGCGCCTTATGAGCGATGCAGCCGCCTTACTGAGCTGAGCGATGCAGCCGCCATCGTGAGGCGATGTAGGCCATCGCCCCAGCCGGGATACCCTTCCGGCTTGTTCCAAATGACGCCACGCTCACTCGAAGTGGGTATCGCGGAGCCGGTGCCGCGCTCGGTAGCGGGCAAGCGGGCTTGCGCTCATGAAACGCAATCCCGTGAAAAGACACAACGCGGCAAGTGCGAACACCAGGCCGCACAGGATCGCCGCCACGCCGCTCACGCCGGCGAGCACGGCCGCAAAGCCGAGAATCCCGCCGACGACACCGGTCCCGATCAGAATCATGCTATCGCTTTGCATGCGGCGCACTCGATGCAGAAGTGAACGAAGCTCGATGCGAAATGCATCGAGGCTCACCACTCCTTGCAACTCTCGTTCCTGTCTTGTCGTCACTGTCGCGGAAGCGGAGTCCAGAAAATACCGCAGGAGCGGATCGCTACCGACCGCTACCGACGGCTACGTCTGCTTCCGGCGCTGTACCGCGGCGGCAGGCGTGCACGCGGATTGCTGCGAGCGATCGACTGCGGCCATCCGGCCGCGCATTCACTCCGGAGTGCCGCTTCATGCCGACGCGCAAGACCAGAGGTCCCAACGCACGCGGAGGCAAGGCCGCGAGCCCCTCCAGCAAGACCGACACCGGAAAGAGCAAGGCAGACACTCGAGAGAGCAGCGCGCGCAGCACTGTAAGCGGTCCCGCAGCCGCGACTCGGGGGCGCAAGCCCAGCCCCGATCCGCTCCTGGCAAAGCTCGAAGCTTCCAACGACTTAGCGGCCTCGATGCCGTTCAACGCCAACAAGGCGCTCGAATACGGCGAGATCGCGACCGCACCGCAGCCCGGCCCGATCCAGGAAGCGCCCGACCCCGCCGCCACAGCGAGCACGCTCACCGAAACGTCCGCCTCGAACAAGGTCGGCGATGGCGAGCCGCAGCTCGGCAGCAACGCGGCCATCGCACCGCTCGATCGCGTGCGCGCTGATTCGAGCGGCCGAGAGATGACCACGAACCAGGCCGTCCCGGTCGCCGACAACCAGCACTCGCTCCGAGCCGGAATGCGAGGCCCCGCGCTGCTGGAAGACTTCATCCTGCGCGAGAAGATCACGCACTTCGACCACGAGCGCATTCCGGAGCGGATCGTGCACGCGCGAGGTTCGGCCGCTCACGGCTATTTCGAATGCTACGAGCCGCTCACGCGCTACACGCGCGCATCGCTATTCGCCCAAGCCGGCAAGCGCACGCCCGTGTTCGTGCGCTTCTCCACCGTGATCGGCGAGCGCGGATCGACCGATACCGCCCGCGACGTGCGCGGCTTCGCGGTCAAGTTCTATACCGACCAGGGCAACTGGGACCTGGTGGGCAATAACATGCCGATATTCTTCATCCAGGATGCGATGAAGTTTCCCGACCTCGTCCATGCAGCGAAGCCCGAGCCGCATTTCGCCGTGCCGCAGGCATCGACCGCGCACGACACCTTCTGGGATTTCATCTCGCTCATGCCGGAGTCGACGCACATGATGATGTGGGTCATGTCGGATCGCGCGATCCCTCGCAGCTATCGCATGATGCAGGGGTTCGGGGTGCACACGTTCCGCCTGATCAACGCGCAGGGCGAATCGCACTTCGTCAAGTTCCACTGGGAGCCGGTGCTGGGCACGCACTCGCTCGATTGGGATGAAGCGGTGAAGATCTCGGGCGCCGACCCCGACTTCCACCGCCGGGATTTGTGGGAGGCGATCGAATCCGGCCAGTTTCCCGAGTACGAGCTCGGCCTGCAGATCTTCACCGAGGAGCAGGCCGAAGGCTTCAGCTTCGACGTCCTGGACGCAACCAAGATCGTGCCGGAGGAGCTGGTCCCGGTCATGCCGGTGGGGCGGATGGTGCTCAATCGCAACCCGGACAACTTCTTCGCCGAAACCGAGCAGGTCGCCTTTTGCGCGGCGCACATCGTGCCGGGCATCGATTTCTCGCACGATCCGCTGCTCGCCGGGCGCATCCACTCGTATGTCGACACCCAGATCTCGCGCCTGGGCGGACCGAACTTCCACGAGATCCCGATCAATGCGCCGGTAGCCGAAGTTCACAACAACCAACGCGACGGCATGCACCGGCAGGCGATTCACCGCGGACGGGTGAGCTACGAGCCCAATTCTCTCGCCGGCGGCTGCCCGTTCCAGACCGGCGAGCGGGGCTTCACGTCGTTCCCGCAGGCCGAGATGGAATCGAAGGTGCGCGCGAAGCCCAAGCTCTTCGCCGACCATTACACCCAGGCGACGTTGTTCTGGAACAGCCAGACGCCGGTCGAAAAGGCGCACATCGTGCGCGCCTTCCGCTTCGAGCTCTCGAAGGTGCAGGTACGCGCGGTGCGCGAGCGGATGGTCGCCTCGCTCGTGAATGTCGCGCGCGATCTGGCCCAGCCGGTGGCGGACGGGCTCGGCATGGCGCTGCCGCCGGCGCTGCCGAAAGCGCTGGAGCAGGCGCCCAAGCCCGAGGTCGACAATTCCCCCGCACTGTCACTCATGGCGCGTCCGGGCAACGACAGCATCGCAACGCGCCGCATCGCGATCCTGGCAGCCGACGGCATGGATGGAAAGGCTGCTAGCGCGGTGCACGCCGCGCTCGTCGCAGCGGGGGCAGTGCCACGCTTCGTCGCGGCGCGGCTGGGGCCGGTGCGCACCGCACAGGGCGAGAGCATCGAGATCGAGGTCACGTTCGAGATAACACCTTCGGTGGTCTATGACGCCATGGTCGTGCCCTGCGGCAGACAAGCGGCGACGCAGCTGCTGAGCCTCGGCCATGCGCTCGAGTTCGCCAAGGACCAGTACCGGCATGCGAAGCCGATTCTCGCTATCGGCTCCGGCCGCGACTTCATCGAAGGCGCCGGCATCGCCTTCACCCTGCCCTCGGGCGATCCCGACAGCGGGCTCATCCATGCGAGCGTCGAGGAGATCGACGCCGTGCTGCCGCGGTTCATCGAAGCCGTGGCGCGGCACCGTCATCATGCCCGCGAGATGGACCCGCCCACGGTCTGATACTTGCCGCCTGGTTGCCGCCTGGGGCCAACCCATGACCCATACCACTGGAGCGATCGAATGAACGAGGCGCGCTCGAAGGAGTTGCTGCTGCAGTCGCTGGAGCACGAGAAAGGCGGTGTCAAGCTCTACGAGGCATCGGCCTCTCGCTCGTCGCCGCAATCAAGCAGGCGGGCGACCCCGAAGCAGCGCAGATCGTCGCTTGCGAGTGCATCACGCTGGCCGAGACCAAGGACCATCAGGACTGGCAGCTGATCGGCAAGTGTGCGCTGGAGAAATCGGCGCCGCAAGCGGACGCGCTGAACGACGCGTATATCGCCATCGAGGACCAGGAGGACGAGCATCTCTACCACACCCGGGGCGGGTGCCGCGAGCTGTGGCTCGATGCGCTCGGCCTGAAGTCGCTGCTGCCGCCTCCGGAGGAGCGGCGCAAGGTGCAATCGGAGGTGAGCGCCGCCAAGGTGATCAAGGACAGCGAGGCGATGCGCGCCAACGTCTGATCACCGTCTCGCTCGCCGCTCCGCTAGCGGAAGCGACCCTCGCGCTGTAACGGAAGCAACCCTGGGCAGGCGAGAGCCGAGGAAGCTCGGAATATCGTTCCAGACTCGCATGGAATACCCCGGTCGCGCCATGGTCGGCGCAGCGCGGTCGCGAATCGCCTATACCGAGACGCTGATCGCGATATCGCCCTCGCGGCGCAGGATGTCGATCCCGACGTTGTTCTGGTAGCGATTGAGGATCACGTCGACGCTCGCCTCGCCCAGCTTCAGGCGCTCGATGCGGACCCAGTCGATGAAGGGCGGGAGCCGCGGCGAGTGCAGCGAGAGGGCGCGCTTGTCGACGTCCAGGTCGATCCCCAGGCAGGCCTGCAACAGTGCGAGCACGGTCGCGGCCGCCCAGGCCTGCGGCGAGCACGCCACCGGGTAGAGGGTGGGGCCTTCGCCCGGACGGCGCGGAAAGCCGCAAAACAGCTCCGGCAGCCGATGCTGATCGAAATGCAGGCTGGCCTCGAACATGCCGGTCAGGATTCGCACCGCCGCTTCCGTATATCCGTAACGCGCCATCCCGACCGCGATAAGCGCGTTGTCGTGCGGCCATACGGAGCCGTTGTGATACGACATCGGGTTATAGCGCGCCTGCGTGGCGGCAAGCGTGCGAATGCCCCAGCCGCTGAAGAAATCAGGCGCCGTGAAACCGCCCACGATGCGCTCGGCGCAGGCGCGCGAAGCGATGCCGGTCCAGAGCGTATGACCGGCGTTGGATGCCGCCACCTCGCACTTGCGCTTGGCGCCGTCGAGCGCGATGGCGTAGGTGCCCAGGCGCTCGCACCAGAAAGCCTCCTCAAAACGAGATTTGAGCGCCATCGCTTCGGCGCATAGCCGCTGCGCCAGGATGGCGTCGCCCATCAGGCGTGCCAGATCGGAAGCCATCAGCTTCGCTTCGTACACGTAGGCTTGCACTTCGGCCAGTGCGATCGGCGCCTCGGCAAGCCTGCCGTCGGCATGGAAAATCGAGTCCTGCGAGTCCTTCCAGCCCTGTTGTACCAGACCTTCGGAGCTGGTGCGCGCATACTCGACGAAGCCGTCGCCGTCGCGATCGCCGTAGCGCTCGATCCATTCGAGCGCATGCAGGATGTTCGGCCAGATCGCGCGAATGAAGGCCGTGTCGCCCGTGCGGCGGTAATACGCGCCGGCCAAGGCGACGAACAACGGCGTTGCATCGACGCTCCCATAGTAGCGCCCGAACGGGATCTCGCCCGTGCGCGCCATTTCGTTGCGGCGCGCCTCGTGCAGGATCTTGCCCGGCTCGCAGTCGCGCTCGGCGTCCTCGACGGTTGCCTGCGTCGAGGCGAGGAATGCGAGCACGCCCTTGGCAGCCGAGGGGTCGATCCACAGACATTCGCGCGCCGTGATCGCGCCGTCGCGGCCGAACGTGGTCGAGTACCAGGGCACGCCCGCATACGGATACGGTCCGGTCGGCAGCTCGGTCGTGAGCATGGCGAGGTCGGAGAGCGAACGGTCGATCCACAGGTTGACCAGCGGATTCGAAGTCTCGATCACGCAGCGCTCCTGCTGCGTGCTGCTAAGTTCGGCGTTGCTTCTGCGCAGCGCGCGCTCGTAGTGCAGCCGGGAGGTCACGGCGCCGTTGTCGTCCCCGGCGCCCGGCTCGTCTTCGTATTCGCACACGACGGTGCAATAGAGGTGGCATTCCTGCCCCGGCGCGAGATCGATGTCGAATCCCGCGGCCGCCGCCGACAATCGGGCCGGACGCGGATCGAAGCACAGCCGCGTGCGGCGCAGCCGCGCATCGAGCCCCTGATACGGCAACGCGACTTCGGCCTCACCGACGAGAGCGGGCAGCCGCTCGCCTCGGAGCGCCCGCTTCATGCCACGCACTTCGAACAGGTCGACGAAGTCGGCGGCGAAGGTCATGCCCACGTGAGCGGAGACGGGCATGAGCCCGTAATTGGTGAACCTGATGTGCTCGTAGCAGCGGCCCTGAAACAAGAGCTTGGCGCGAAAGATGTGCAGCGTGCCCTTCGCAACGTCGACCTCCCCCTGCGGCCCGGCCGAGCGCATATCCGGGTTCATCAGCTCGATAAGGAGCAGGCTGCTGTCGTCCTTGGTGTTCGATCCGAGATGCAGCGGGCGCGCGCCGTCGATGGTGAGCTCCTGGTGCGACAGGAAGCGGGTGTCGTCGTGGTACAGCCCCTCGTCGCTCGAGCCCAGCGCCTGGACGTCGCCGAAGCGGTCGAACAGGACGAAGGTCTGCCCGTGCTTGAGGACCTGAGGGTTATCCTCGGGACGCGCCGAGGTGGCCGCGACGTACCACTGGTCTCCGATCTGTATGCGGTCCGACATTCCCCGCCCTATGGACGATCCGGAAAGTGGCCTGCATGCCGATGCGCGCACTGCAAGTGAGGGAGCGAGCGGTCAGTCATTTGAGCAAGCTCGCTACGCCACCGCGACGAGCACCTTGTTGGAGCGCCCCAGGCGGGCATACACCTCGAGGTAGCGTTGCGCCATGGTGGCCGCGGTGAAGCGCTGCTCGAAGCGCGACCGGCACCGGCTGCGGTCGATTTCATCCAATCGCCGCGCCGCAGCGAGCGCCTCTTCCTGATCGTGGACGATGTAGCCTGTAACGCCGTGCTCGACCACCTCGGGCACCGAGCCTCGGTCGTACGCGATCACCGGCGTACCGCACGCGAAAGCCTCGATCATCACCAGGCCGAACGGCTCCGGCCAGTCGATCGGAAACAGCAGCGCGCGTGCGTTGCCGATGCAGTCGTTCTTCTGCGCATCGTCGATCTCGCCGATCCATTCCACCAGGGGATTCTCCAGCAGCGGCCGTATCTCGCGCTCGAAGTAGATCCGATCGACGGGGTCGACTTTGGCCGCCACGCGCAGGCGCGTGCCGCAGGCAGTCGCGATCTCGATCGCGCGATCGAGCCGCTTCTCCGGAGAAACCCGCCCGACGAAGGCGAAGTAGTCCTGCGGCCGGCGGTGAAACGTGTAGCGATCGAGCGGCAAACCGTGGTGCACGGTCGCGCACCAGTTGGCTTTCGGCAGCGGCAGGCGCTGTGCGTCCGAAATGGAGACGACGGGATGCTCGCAGAAATGCTCGAACAACGGCGGCAGATCGGGCAGATCGAGCCGCCCGTGCAGAGTGGTGACATACGGTCTGGGACAGACACGCGCGAGCGGCATCTGCAGAATGTCCACATGGAAGTGGATCACGTCGTATGCGGCCGCAGCGGCGAAAACCCGGTCCAGCATGATCGTATGCCAGACGTGCCAGTCGGGGCACCCCGGATCCAGACGCAGCGCAGCCTTGCTGCTCGGCACGAGCTTCCCCAGGGTGCGCGAATCGCCGCTGGCGTAGAGGGTCACCTCATGCCCCGCTTGCACCAGCGCGTCGGTCAGATGCGCGACCACCCGCTCGGTGCCGCCGTAGCCCTTGGGCGGAACGCTCTCGAAAAGCGGCGCAACCTGAGCAATCTTCATGCTGCCTCCGACCCCGCTCAGCGCAGCGCGAGCGGGCCCAAGCCATTCGCCCCGGCAGGGCGCCGGCGCGAAAGCACGAAGCTGCGGGCACCGCCCCGGCGCATATGCTCGATCGCCTTTTCGGCGTGCGTAAGCAGAGTCTCGGCATCGGGCCCGTCGTCGGGGTGAAGCGCCAGACCGAACCAGGCGTACGGCAACGCCCGGCGCAGCAGCGGACAGATGCGCGGATCGATCGAGCGCGTCAGGTGCTCGGCCAAGGCGCGGGCGTAGCTGCGAAAGCCGATCGGAGCGATCACCAGCGCGAAGCGCTCCAGCCCGAGCCACGTCACGTGCAAACGTTCGGAGCGAGCGCGCTGCCGTTGATCGAGGGCATGGCGCACGCGCTCTTGCGCGCGTGCGGAATAATTCGAGCTCACTTGCATCACGATCACCGCCGCGCGGTCATGCGCGCGAACGGCGTGCGCCAGCGCCGTCAGAAGCTCCTGTCGCGTGCGCTCGCGGCTCTCGGCTGGCGCCGCCGGAGCCGCGAGCGATCTCCACGTTTTCATCTCTTTGATCTGCTCGTCCATCGTTTGCTCATCCATTTCCAAAACGCTGCGTGCGCTTGTCCTGCTTGCCGAACGCGTCCGCCAGCCGCGACTTGTTTGGCAGGCTCGAATACGGCCGGATCTCGGCTCCCGTCACCTCGGCCATGTGCCTCAACGCCGCGCGTTCGTCCGCAGCCGTTTCGGAGGCCACGCATCCGACCGGCACCCAGAGCCTATAGCGTCGCAGGTATGCGTCGTGGGCGCTGAACAGCACACAGATGTGCGCCTGCAATCCCGTCAGGATCAAACCGTCGATACGCAACTCGGCCAGCAGGAACTCGAGCGGCGTACCGTAGAAAGCGGAATGACGCGGCTTGAGGATCGAAAGATCGCCCGGCTGCGGACACAGCAGGGCTACCAACCCCCTGCCGAGCCGCGACCGCTCACAGCGTTGTAAGACCGCGTCGAAGTTCGCGCTCCAGTCTCCGAAGTGATCGTTGACGTAGATCGTCGGGACGCCTTCAGCGTGCGCCCGCTCCTTCAGCCGGCGGGTCTGCCGCGCCGCCGCCACGGCGCGCCGCGAGAGCCTGGCGCCGCCATCGAAGTCGAGCGTGTTGACGAAGTCGATGAGCAGCAGGGCCGGACGAAAGCGCACGAGCCTCTGACGTGGCGGCGGCGGTCGTGGCTACTGAACCGCCTGTTGCTTGCGTTCCTCGATCTGCTCGGCCAGGTGCTCGAGGTCGAGGCGCGCCTTGCGCACCTTCGGGAACATTTCCTTCTCTTCTTCCTTGACGTGATGCTCGACATACTCGCCCAGCACCGTTACCTTGGCGTCGTACAATTCATCGTTCGGCTGCATGCTCTGGAGTTGCGAGATCAGCTCCTTCGCCGATGCATGCTCGACCTCCGCCTCGTCCAGGAGATCCGGCTCTTCAATCGCCTCGCGCGCGGCGGGGTAGAAGATTTCTTCCTCGACCTGCGTATGCAGCGTGAGCTCCATGCAGATCTGCTGCACCAGTTCGGACTTCTCCGTATCGTCCATCTTTTCCTTCATCTTCTCGAACTGCTTGAACATCTTGCGCACCTTGGCGTGGTCTTCCGTGAGAAGATTGATCGCGTTCGGGGCGCTGCGGCTGGAACGCGCCTTGGTCCTGGCGGGGCGCGCTGCGGTTCTCGGCATGGCTCTCTCCTGATGGGTTTGTTGCGGGCAACGCGGAGATTGCACAAGCCGTACCCGGCTACGGGATTCCATCAGCATGCGCAACAACGACCCGCGCGCTACGCCGGTTTCACCACATGAGGTAGAAGACAAGCGATGAGGCGGGTGCGCAGTACATGCTGTAGCAGGGAAGGCATCGCCTCTCCGAGTGCGCGCCGCTTACCGAGACTCGACGACTTCGGTCAGGCGGACGGCCGCTGCGCGCCGGCAGGTCTTTGCAACACCGGCGCACGCCGGCTCGGCTCGTTCAGGGTGCGGGCGACCGCGCTCAGGTCGCTCACCAACTCATGGTAAGCCTCGGCGAATCGATCCTGGTCGCGCTGGCGCAGCACGTATGCCGGATGATAGGTGACGGCGACCTGCCGCTCGGGATGTTCGGGTGCGGTGTAGACCGTACCACGGAGTGTGGCGATGCGCACGGCGTGGCCCAGCACCGCGCGTCCCGCGGTCGTGCCGAGGCACACGATCAGCTTCGGCATTACCGAAGCGATCTCGGCACTCAACCAGCGGTTGCAAGCGTCGATCTCGCGCTGAGCCGGCGTCTTGTGGATGCGCCGCTTGCCGCGCGGCTCCCACTTGAAGTGCTTGACCGCGTTGGTGACGTAGACCTGATCGCGTGCAATGCCGGCCTGCTCGAGCGCCCGCTCGAGCAGCGCCCCGGCCGGGCCGACGAATGGATGCCCCTGCCTGTCTTCCTCGTTGCCCGGCTGCTCGCCGACCAACATCACCGCCGCGGGGGCTTGGCCCTCGCCGAAAACCGTTTGCGTGGCATGACGCCACAGCGGACAGGCCCGGCAGCCTTCGGCTTCGGCGCGCAAGCGTGATATCGATTCTGTGGAACTCATGCAGCCGTCACTTCCATCCAGCTGCCGCAAACGGCGTGATTCGCGGCGAAGCGCCGCGCTGCACCGCGTAACCTGCGGCCGAAACAGCAAAAAGCTGCCGCTATCCCCGTGGTCGTGCGGTTAGCGTTGGGCGGTCACGAAACCCATCCGTGGATGAGCGTCTGCCGTCGAACGGTACAACCGTTCCGACTTGATTCGGAGATGCGACAGCCTCAAGCTATTCCGCGCACCCCATGTGCCCGCGGCGGGAGGCCGCGGGCGGCAGGCCGCGCTCGTGCCGGATAGAGGACGCGCAAATCCTGACCACCGGCTCGTAAGCCTTGCCGCGGAAGTGAGATTTCAGCGGCTCGTTCTGCGTGCGCCGCGCTTTCTGCTGCTGGTCTTGCGGCTGCTGCTCTTCTTGCTGCTGCTCTTCTTGGCGCTGCTTTTCTTTGACGCGCCCTTCTTCGCCGGCACCTTCGCGCCCGCCCGGCGTGCCTCGGACAGCCCGATCGCGATCGCCTGCTTGCGGCTCTTCACCGTCTTGCCGGAGCGGCCGCTCTTGAGCGTGCCGCGCTTGCGCTCGCGCATCACCCTTGCGACTTTCTTCGATGCCTTCTTTCCGTACTTCGCCATTTGCGCTTCCTCCTCTCCATGGTTGCGACACCGGCCGCGGCCTTCGCACACAGCATGCCTCGGGTACCCGGGCGCGCGTCGTGCGGACTCTGTCGGTCGAGTGGTCTCGGGGATTCCGAAGGCCGTGATTGACGATTCTTTCAAAAGGAGATTTTCGCAATGGCGAAGAAAAAGGTGACCAAGAAGGGTGTCGAGGTCAAGGACAAGGATGCGAATCGCGATCCGATCAGCGGCGCGGCGGGTGCGCATCCGGTCGGTGTGGGTGTCGGCGCGGCGGCTGGAGGTGCGGCAGTCGGTGCCGCTACCGGCACGGTGGCGGGCCCGGTGGGTACGGCGGTTGGTGCCGCCGTAGGCGCAGTGGTCGGCGGCCTGGCCGGCAAGAGCGTCGCGGAAAAAATCGACCCGACGGTGGAGGACGCATATTGGCGCGAGCGCTATGTGCACGAGCCGTACTACGAAGAAGGCCGTGGCTGGGACGACTATGCGCCCGCCTATCGCGTCGGCTACGAGGGCCGCAGTCGCTACTACACCGAGCCACGCTCCTTCGAAGAAGTCGAGCGCGACATCGAAGCGGAATACAACCGGCGTCGCGCCGCCAACGGTTTGTCGTGGGACAAGGCGCGGCGTCCGGCGCGTGCCGCCTGGGACCGAATCGAGCACGTCATGCCCGGCGACGCCGATCGGGACGGGCGCTAACCCCGGTTAGCATTTCGCAATCAGGGCTCCGGCAGTATCGGAGCGCATCGAAAGAAGCCGGCGTTCGCGCCGGCTTCTTTGTCGATGCTCATCGCGCCTATTTTCCGCTGATTCCCGCTTGCTTGATCACCTTGGTCCACTGGTCGCGCTCCGCCAGCATATGCTGGCGGAATTGTGCGGGCGAGCTGCCGACCGCCTCGGAGCCGTCCCCGACGAGTCGCTTCATCATCTCCGGCTCGTGCATGACCTTCACGATCTCGCGATTGAGCTGGTCGACCACCGGGCGCGGCGTCCCGGCCGGGGCAAGCACGCCGTACCAGTTGGTCACCACCACGCCTTTCACGCCCGCCTCGGCCATGGTCGGAAGATCCGGGACCGCCGGCGCGCGCTTGGGCAGCGTGACGGCGAGCGCACGCAGCCGCCCCGCCTTGACATGCGCCTGCGACGAGACGATGGTCGGAAACGACAGCTCGATGTTGCCGGCGACCAGGTCCGCGTAGGCGGCACCCATGCCCTTGTACGGAACGTGCGTCATGCGGGTGCCGGTTGCAACCATGAACAGCTCGCCGCTCAGATGGATGAGGCTGCCGATCCCCGAGGAGGCGAAATTGAGCTTGCCGGGATTCGCTTTGAGGTGCTTGACGAACTCCGCCACCGAATGAACGGGCACTTTGGCCGGGTTCACCGCCAGCAGATAACCTTGCGCCGTGATCTGCGAAACCGGCTCGAAATCGCGCACCACGTCGAAGCGCGCCTTGTACAGGATTGGATAGACCAGCGAGGTCGCGCTGATGACCACGACGGTATGGCCGTCCTTGGGTGAATTGGCGGCGGTCTCCAACCCGATTGAGCTGCCGGCGCCGGGACGGTTGTCGACCACGAAGTTCTGCCCCGTCGCTTCGGTCAGCTTGTGCCCGAGTGCACGGGCAATCGTGTCCATGCTGCCGCCGGGCGCCAGCGGAACGATCATCCGTACGGGACGACTAGGATACGATTGTGCCTGTGCGACAACGCTGCCGAGCGCAGTGAGCGTGCATAATGCGACGGCCGTGAGCGGCCAGCCGAACTTGACCACCGTGAGCGGCCAGACGAACTTGGCCGCGCGCCGCGGGCCGAACCGGAACCTGTGCATCCTTACACCTCCGGAAAATCCGCGAGGATGCCTTGTTCGGGACCGCTGTTCAAGCCGAGGCCGTACGTCGAAGCCTTGCACTCAGGCCCATACGGCCCGCGAGACGCAGCGAAGGACGCCGCGGGTCCGCGCTCGCCGGAACGACGCGAGGCAATCGACATGCCCGCTCTGGCGGTCACCGAGGGCCCGGGAACTTCGGTTGCAGTCCTGTATCCCATCCGGTACATCGACGCCAGCTGACAAGGACATCAAGAGGAAAGGCGGGAGGCGGGGGGCCAGTCCCAGATTGGTCCAGCCCGGCCGATCAACGTGCTGACCGATCACGACATCTACCTCTTCCGCGAGGGCACGCATAGCCGGCTTTATCGCCATCTCGGCTGCCACTTCGGCAGCCAAGACGACGCGTCCGGCGCGCACCCCGGGGCGCATTTTGGTGTATGGGCGCCGAATGCGCGCCACGTCGCCGTCATCGGCGAATGGTCCGACTGGCGACCCGACGTCCACCCACTCGTGCCTCGCGCCGACAGCTCCGGCATCTGGGAAGGATTCGTTGCCGGCATCCGGCCCGGCCAGGCCTACAAGTACCGCATCGAATCGCAGCGGCAGGGATACGTCGGGGAAAAGGCCGACCCGCTGGCGTTCTACGCCGAGCAGCCGCCTGCCACCGCATCGCGCGCATGGAATCTCGACTACAAGTGGGAGGACGCGGACTGGATGCAGCGACGCGCGCGCGCCAATGCGCTCGATGCGCCGATGTCGACCTACGAGCTGCATCTCGGCTCGTGGCGGCGCAAGCCCAACGGCGACTGGCTCGGTTATCGCGAAGCCGCGCATGCGTTGGCCGATTACGTGCAGCGAGTGGGCTTCACTCACGTCGAGCTGCTGCCGATCACCGAGCATCCCTTCTATGGCTCGTGGGGCTACCAGACCACCGGCTACTTCGCTCCGACCGCCCGCTACGGCAACCCGCAGGACTTCATGTATCTGGTCGATACATTGCACCAGGCCGGCATCGCGGTCATCCTCGACTGGGTCCCGTCGCATTTTCCGAACGACGCGCACGGCCTGCATTACTTCGACGGCACGTTCCTGTACGAGCACGCCGATCCACGGCAGGGATTCCACCCGGAATGGAAGTCGTACATCTTCAACTACGGCCGCAACGAAGTGCGCGCGTTCCTGCTCTCGTCGGCCATGTTCTGGCTGGATCGCTATCACATCGACGGGCTGCGCGTCGACGCGGTCGCCTCGATGCTGTATCTGGACTACGGGCGCAAGGCGGGCGAATGGATCCCGAACCGCTACGGCGGCAGGGAGAACCTGGATGCGATCGAGTTTTTGCGCAAGTTGAACGAAACGGCCTATCGCGACCATCCGGGCGTGCAGGTGATCGCCGAGGAGTCGACCGCATGGCCGCAGGTGTCGCGCCCGGTCTATACCGGGGGCCTGGGCTTCGGGCTGAAGTGGAACATGGGCTGGATGCACGACACGCTCGACTACATGGCGATCGATCCGCTCTATCGCAGCTACCATCACCACCGCCTCACCTTCTCGCTCGTCTACGCCTTCCACGAGAACTTCGTGCTGCCGCTGTCGCACGACGAGGTCGTATACGGCAAGCGCGCGCTGCTGGAGAAGATGCCGGGCGACGAGTGGCAGAAGTTCGCCAACCTGCGCCTGCTGTTCGGCTACATGTGGACCCACCCGGGCAAGAAGCTGCTCTTCATGGGCGCAGAGATCGGCGAGCGGCGCGAGTGGTCGCACGACGGCTCGATCGATTGGCACCTGCTCGACTACGCTCCGCATGCCGAGCTGCAAACCTGGATGAGCGATCTCAACGCGCTCTACCGGGCGCAGCCGGCGCTGCACCAGCGCGACTTCGACGGCTCCGGGTTCGCCTGGATCGACTGCAACGATGCGCACACCAGCGTCATCAGCTATATGCGCTACGGCGGCGAGAACACCAAGCCGATGCTGGTGGTGTGCAACTTGACCCCGGTGCCGCAGCACAACTACATCGTCGGCGTGCCGTTCGCCGGCTACTGGCGCGAATTGCTGAACAGCGATGCCCCGCGCTACGGCGGCAGCGGCATGGGCAACCTCGGCGGGATGGAGACGAGCCCGGTGCCGGCGCACGGACACCTGCGCTCGCTCACGCTCACGCTGCCGCCGCTGGCGGCGCTGATCTTCGGAGCGCCCGATGTCTGAAGCCCGGGCCGGGGGCCGCTCGGCGGCTCGGCAACGCAGCGCGCCCGCGCGCGCCGAGGGCCAGGTGGAAGCGGCGTGCCCGAGCCTGCCTGCGGAAGGCCGCATCCGCGCAGTCATCGAGGCCGTCTCGCCTTCGGTCGACGGCGGCCGCTTCCCGATCAAGCGCGTTCAAGGCGAACGCGTCGGGGTCGAGGCCGATTGCTTCACCGACGGCCATGACGCGCTCGTATGCCTGCTGCGCTGGCGCCACGAGACCGAAGCGCAATGGCATGAAGTGCACATGCTGGCGGCACCCAACGACCGCTGGCACGGCGAATTCCGCGTCGGGCGTCCGGGGCGATACTTGTATAGCGTCGTGGCCTGGGTGGATGCGTTTCTTTCCTGGCGGCACGACTTCGAACGCCGCGTCGAGGCCGAAGACATTCGCAGCGCCGCGCTCGCGGGTGCCGAGTTGATCGGTCAGGCTGCGCAGCGCGCCGGCCAAAGCGAACCCGGGGCGCGCCTGCAAGCCTGGGCCGAACAACTTCGCAAAGAACAGGACATCGACACCCTTCGCACCCTCGCCCTCGACCCCGAGCTCGCCGAGCTGGCGCTGGCCCATCCCGACCGGCGCTTCGAAACGTCGTGGCCGCGAGAGCTCGCCGTCATCGTGGATCGCAAGCGGGCCCGCTTCAGCACCTGGTACGAGCTCTTTCCGCGCTCGACAGGCCCGGACGGCCGCCATGGCACGTTCGACGACGTGATCGCGCGCCTGCCTTACGTCGCCGCCATGGGCTTCGACGTGCTGTATCTGCCGCCCATCCATCCGATCGGGCGCGAACGGCGCAAGGGCCGCAACAATACGCTCGTCGCCACTGCCGACGACGTCGGCAGCCCGTGGGCAATCGGCGCCGCCGAGGGCGGGCACACTGCCGTGCACGCGCAGCTCGGCACGGCTGCCGATTTCCAGCGCCTGCTCGCTCAAGCGGGCCAGCACGGGTTGGAAGTTGCGCTCGACCTGGCCTACCAGTGCGCGCCCGACCACCCGTATGTCGAATCCCATCCGCAGTGGTTTCGCCACCGGCCCGATGGCAGCGTGCAATACGCGGAGAATCCGCCCAAGAAATACCAGGACATCTATCCCTTCAATTTCGAGTCGGACGACTGGCCAGCGCTGTGGAAGGAATTGCGGCAAGTGATCGAGTTCTGGCTCGAGCAGGGCGTGCGCATCTTTCGCGTCGACAACCCGCACACCAAGGCCTTCGCCTTCTGGGAGTGGGCGATCGCAGATGCCAAGCGCGCGTATCCCGACGCGATCTTCCTGGCCGAGGCGTTCACGCGCCCGAAGGTCATGCACCGGCTTGCCAAGCTAGGGTTCAGCCAGTCGTACACCTACTTCGCCTGGCGCAACACCCGGCACGAGCTGACCGAGTATTTCACCGAGCTCGCGCACGGCCCCGGGCGCGAATATTTCCGTCCCAACGTGTGGCCGAACACCCCGGACATCCTGACGGAATATCTGCAGTTCGGCGGACGCGCGGCATTCGTGACGCGCGCCGTGCTCGCGGCAACGCTGGCGGCCTCCTACGGCATCTACGGGCCGGCCTTCGAGCTCATGGAACATGCGCCGCGCGAACCGGGTAGCGAGGAATATCTGGACAGCGAGAAATACCAGATCCGGCAGTGGGACCTCGGCCGCGAAGACAGCCTGGCGGAGCTGATCGGGCGACTCAACCGCGCGCGCCGCGACAACCCCGCGCTGCAGTCGGACTGGAGCCTCGCCTTCCATGGCATCGACAACGACGCCATGATCTGCTATTCCAAGTCCGACGGCGACAACGTGGTGTTGGCGATCGTGAATCTCGATCCGTATCACGTCCAGTCGGGCTGGACCGAGCTCGACCTGGACGCGCTCGGGCTCGACTCGTCCGCGCCCTACCAGATGCACGAGCTGATCAGCGGCGCGCGCTACCTGTGGCAAGGCGCGCGCAACTTCGTCAGCCTCGATCCAGGCCGCGTGCCGGCGCACGTGTTCCGCCTGCGCCGGCGCGTGCGCACCGAGCGCGACTTCGACTATTTCCTCTGATTGCCCCCAGCCCATGAACGACCAAGCCGTGCTCGATCCGACGCTCGTCGCCGCCAAGACCGAGGACACGCTCTGGTACAAGGACGCGATCATCTACGAGCTGCACGTCAAGGCGTTCTTCGATGCCAACGACGACGGCATCGGCGACTTCAGAGGGCTCACCGAGAAGCTCGACTACATCCAGGACCTCGGCGTCACGGCGATCTGGCTGCTGCCGTTCTATCCCTCGCCGATGCGCGACGACGGCTACGACGTGGCCGACTATCACAACGTCTATCCGGCCTACGGCACGCGCAACGACGTGCGCCAGCTGGTGCGCGAAGCGCACCGGCGGGGCTTGCACATCATCACCGAGCTGGTCGTGAACCATACCTCCGACCAGCATCCCTGGTTCCAGGCGGCGCGGCGCGCGCCCAAGGGTTCGGCCAAGCGCGACTACTACGTGTGGAGCGAGGACCCGAAGAAATACGCCGGCACGCGCGTCATCTTCACCGACACTGAGACCTCCAACTGGGCCTGGGACGAGGTCGCGCAGTCGCATTACTGGCACCGCTTCTTCTCCCACCAGCCGGATCTGAACTTCGACAATCCCAACGTACTGAAAGCGGTGTTCCGCACCATGCGCTTCTGGCTCGACATGGGCATCGACGGCTTTCGCATGGACGCGATCCCGTACCTGATCGAGCGCGAAGGCTCGATCAACGAGAACCTGCCCGAAACGCACGCCGTCATCAAGAAGCTGCGCGCGCTCATGGACGAGCACTACAGCGACCGGATGCTGCTCGCCGAAGCGAACCAGTGGCCCGAGGACGTGCGCGAATACTTCGGCGCGGGCGACGAGTGTCATATGGCGTACCACTTCCCGCTCATGCCGCGGCTGTTCATGGCGATGGCGATGGAGGATCGCTATCCCGTGGTCGAGATCATGCAGCAGACCCCCGAAATCCCCACGACCTGCCAGTGGGCGATCTTCCTGCGCAACCACGACGAGCTGACGCTCGAGATGGTCACCGACCGCGAGCGCGACTACATGTACCAGATGTACGGAGCCGAGCAGCGCATGCGCGTGAACGTCGGCATCCGCCGCCGCCTTGCGCCGCTGCTGGAGAACAGCCGCGACCGCATCGAGCTGATGACCTTCCTGCTGATGACCATGCCCGGGTCGCCCATCCTCTATTACGGCGACGAGCTCGGCATGGGGGACAACATCTACCTGGGCGATCGCAACGGCGTGCGCACGCCGATGCAGTGGAGCCTCGATCGCAATGCCGGCTTCTCGCGCGCCGACCCGCAGCGGCTGTACCTGCCGGTCAACATGGACCCCGTGTACGGCTACCAGTCGATCAACGTCGAAGCGCAGGCCCGCAATCCCTCGTCGCTGCTCAACTGGACGCGCAAGCTCATCGGCGAGCGCAAGAAGCATCGCGCCTTCGGCCGCGGCTCGATCTCGTTCCTGCGTCCCGGCAATCGCAAGGTGCTGGCCTATTTGCGCGAGCACGATGGCGATACCATTCTGTGCGTGGCCAACCTCTCGCGCTATGCGCAGGCGGTGGAGCTGAATCTGGCGCGCTTCGAGGGCTGCGTGCCGGTCGAGCTCGGCGGCAAGACCTCGTTCCCGCCGGTGGGGAAGCTGCCCTACCTGCTGACGCTGCCCGGCCACGGCTACTATGCCTTCCAGCTCTCCGCCGAGGCGCCGCCGCCCACCTGGCATGCGCAGGTGCTGCCGCTCAAGGAGCTGCCGACGCTGGTGCTGCTGGAGAGCTGGCGCGATCTGTTCTCGGGCCGCGGCGGCGCCAAGGAGGTCCTGCGCGCGATTTCCAACACCACGCCCGACAAGCTGCGCGACGAAGTCCTGCTGCCGTTCCTCGAGTCGCGGCGCTGGTTCGCGGGCAAGGGCAATCGCATGACCGGCATGGCGCTGGCCGACATAGGCGCCTGGCGTACCCCCGAGGGGAGCTGGCTGTTCGCCGTCTTGAAGCTGGAGTTCGCCGAGATCCCGCCCCAGGTCTATTTCCTGCCGCTCGCCATCGCCTGGGAAGAAACCGGCGCGGACCTGATGCCGAAGTACGGCGCCTGGGCGCTGGCGAAGGTTCGCCACAAAGGCCGCGTGGGCATGCTCTACATGGCGTTCGGCAACCCGGATTTCTGCCGCGCGCTGCTGCGTTCCATGGGTTCGCCGGGCGACCTGCCGCTCGGCGCGGGGAGGCTGCGTTTCATCCGCACCGGCGTCTACGAACACTACATCGATGCCGAGGCGCTCGCGGCCGAGATCCAGTACCCAGCCGAGGAGCAATCCAACATCGGCGTGTACTTCGGCATGCGCGCGTATCTCAAAGGCTACATGCGCCTGCAAAGCGGCGTCAATTCCGAGGTCGAGATCGGCCGCTTCCTCACCGACGAATCGCCCTACCCGAACATTGCGAGCGTGCTGGGCGCGATGGAATACGTCGGCCGCGACGGGTCGTCGACCGCGCTCGCGATCGGCCAGCGCTTCGTGCGCAACCAAGGCAGCCTCTGGACCTATAGCCTGGAATACCTCGACCGGCATATGGGGGCAACCGCGGGCGGCAACGCGGTCCCCGCCGAGGCCCAGGCGCCGGTCGCCCCTGTCGATCCGCACGCCCTATACACGACCCAGGCGCACAAGCTCGGCATGCGCGTGGGCGAGTTGCATCGCGCATTCGCCGCCCACACGGGCAATCCCGCGTTCGATCCGGAACCGGTCACCGCTGCCGACCTGCAAGCCTGGATCGAAACGGTGCGCGCCGACACCATCAATACCTTCGACCGGCTGGAGCGCAAGCGCCCCGAGCTGGACGAGGCGGTACGCAGCCTCGCCGACGAGTTGCTCGCACGCCGGCGCTACCTGCTCGATCGCCTGCAGCAAGCATCGGTCGGGATCGAGGGCCTGGTGAAGACCCGCTATCACGGCGACCTGCACTTCGGCCAGGTCCTGATCACGGCCAACGATTTCGTCATCATCGACTTCGAGGGCGAGCCGATGCGCCCGGTGGAAGAGCGGCGTGCCAAGGCGAGTCCGCTGCGCGATGTTGCCGGCATGGTACGCTCGGCCAGCTATGCCGCCCACGCGACCGCGGAGCGCCTGGCTGCACAGCATCTGGACCGGCATGCGGAGTTCCGCAAGGACGCGCTCGAATGGCAGACCGCCGTCACAGGCGCGTTTCTTGCGGGATACAAGGCCGCCACCGTCGGGCTTCTCTCGGTCCCACAGGACGCAGCGGCGTTCAAGCGATTGCTGGACCTGTTCGTGATCGAGAAGGGGCTCTACGAAATGCGCTACGAGCTTGAAAGCCGCCCGCAGTGGGCCGCGATCCCGATCCGCGGCCTCTCCGAGCTGATCGAAGGTAACCTGGCGTGAGCGCGCGCAACAGCGTGCTGGGCATCGTGCTGGCCGGCGGCGAAGGCACCCGGCTCTCTCCCTTGACGGCCGAGCGCTCGAAGCCCGCAGTTCCTTTCAGCGGGCGCTACCGCATCGTCGACTTCGCGCTCTCGAACCTGGTCAATTCGGGCATCTATTCGATCTACGTCCTGGTGCAGTACAAGTCGCAATCGTTGATCGAGCACATCCGCGAGGCGTGGGTGCTGGGTCCGACCATCCCGTCGCATTTCATCACGGTGGTGCCGCCGCAGATGCGCGAGGGCCAGGAATGGTTCCAGGGCACCGCCGATGCCGTCTATCAGAATCTTGCGCTGATCGAGGCGAACGATCCCGACGTGGTGGCGGTATTCGGCGCCGATCACGTGTATCGCATGGACCTGCGGCAGATGATCGATTTCCATCTCGCCTGCGATGCCGACGTGACGGTGGCCGCATTGCCGGTGCCGCTCGCGCAAGCCACGGCCTTCGGCGTGATCGACTGCGATGCGAGCGGCCGCATCCGCGAGTTCGTCGAGAAGCCGCCTGCCCCGCCCACGATGCCGACCGACCCCACGCGCGCGTACGCCTCGATGGGCAACTACATCTTCCGCACCCGCACCCTGATCGAGGCGCTGGTCGAGGCTCGCGACCGCAGCGGCACCGATTTCGGCCGCGACGTGCTGCCGCGGCTGATCAAGACGCAGCGCGTATTCGCCTACGATTTCGCGCTGAATGCATGCCCCGGCATGCATTCCTACGAGGAAGCGAACTACTGGCGCGACGTGGGCACCATCGAGGCCTATTTCGACGCCACCATGGATACGCTCGGCGCCGAGCCGCGGTTCGATCTCATGAATCCGCGCTGGCCCATTCGCTCGAGCAACTACCAGGGTCCGCCGGCAAGCTTCGGCGCCGCGCGTATCGAGGACAGCGACATCGGCGCGGGCGTGCTCATCCAGGATGCCACGCTCACACGCAGCGTCGTCCGTGCCGGCACCGTGGTCGGCAAGAACGTCGCGATCGAGGATTCGATCGTGTTCGATTCGTGCACCATCGGCGACGGCGCGCGCATCCGCCGCGCCATCATCGATCGGCACAACACCATCGCGCCCGGCGCGCGCATCGGCTACGACCGGGATCAGGATGCGAGGCACTACACGGTCACCGACTCGGGAATCGTGATCGTGCCGCTGGCGCCGCTCGATGAGCGCCATCCCCGCTTCCGCTCATGAGCACGGTCAGCGCGATCTGGCCGGGGCGCTCGTACCCACTTGGCGCAACCTGGAACGGCGAGGGTGTCAACTTCGCGCTGTTCTCGGAACACGCCGAGAAGGTGGAGCTGTGCCTGTTCAGTGCCGACGGGCGGCGCGAAACCCAGCGCATCGAAGTGCGCGAGAACACCGACCATGTCTGGCATTGCTATCTGCCGGAGGCGCGGCCGGGATGGCTCTACGGCTATCGCGTGCACGGGCCGTATCGGCCGGAAGAAGGCCATCGCTTCAACCCGGCCAAGCTGCTGCTCGATCCCTATGCACGCAACATCGTCGGGGGCTTGCGCTGGAGCGACGCGATGTTCTGCTACACGATCGGCAACCGCCGCGACGATCTTTCCTTCGACCGGCGCGACAGTGCCCGCGGCATGCCCAAGTGCAAGGTGATCGACCCGGCGTTCACCTGGGACGACGACCGCGCGCCCGGTGTCCCGTGGCACGACATGGTGATCTACGAGCTGCACGTGCGCGGCTTCACCATGCTCAATCCGCACGTTCCCGAGCCCTTGCGCGGCACCTACGCGGGACTGACGACCGCGCCGGTGATCGACTACCTCAAGCGGCTGGGCGTCACGACCGTCGAGCTCATGCCCGTGCACACGTTCCTCGACGACCGCTATCTGGTCGAGCGGGGCCTGCGCAACTACTGGGGCTACAACACCATCGGCTTCTTCGCTCCCGAAGCGCGCTACAACGCCTCGGGCAAAGTGAACGAGTTCAAGACCATGGTGCGCGCGCTGCACTCGGCCGGCATCGAAGTCATCCTCGACGTGGTCTACAACCACACCGCCGAGGGCAACCACATGGGGCCGACGCTCTCGTTTCGCGGCATCGACAACAAGTCGTACTACCGGCAGGCGGACGAGGACGCGCGCTACTACAAGGACTACACCGGCTGCGGCAACACGCTCGACATGCAGCATCCGCGCGTGCTGCAGCTCATCATGGATTCGCTGCGGTACTGGGTGAGCGAGATGCACGTCGACGGCTTCCGCTTCGACCTCGCGGCGGCCCTGGCGCGCGAACTGCACGCGGTCGACCGCCTGGGTGCGTTCTTCGACATCATCCGGCAGGACCCGGTCCTGAACCGCGTCAAGCTCATCGCCGAGCCCTGGGACCTCGGCGAAGGCGGCTACCAGGTCGGCAACTTTCCGCTCGGCTGGGCGGAATGGAACGACCGCTATCGCGACACCATGCGGGCCTACTGGAAGGGCGACGAGGGCCTCATCGGCGAGTTCGCCGCGCGCCTGACCGGCTCGAGCGACCTGTACGGCCGCAGCGGCCGCCGGCCCTTCGCCAGCGTCAACTTCATCACCGCGCACGACGGCTTTACGCTGCACGACCTGGTCTCGTACAACGACAAGCACAACGAAGCCAACGGCGAGGAGAATCGCGACGGGCACAATCACAACCTGTCTTGGAACTGCGGCGTGGAAGGTCCCACCGACGATCCCGAGATCCGCGAGTTGCGCAACCGCCAGAAGCGCAATCTCCTCGCCACGCTGCTGCTGTCGCAGGGCGTGCCGATGCTGCTGGCGGGCGACGAGATCGGCAACAGCCAGTCGGGCAACAACAATGCGTACTGTCAGGACAACCCGATCGGCTGGATCGACTGGAGCCTGGAGGAACACAATCGCGATCTCGTGGACTTCGTGCGGCGGCTGGTCGCGCTGCGCCATCGGCATCCGGCGTTTCGCCGCCGCGATTTCTTCCAGGGCCGCCCGCTGCATGGAGGCCCCCTGAAGGACATCGTCTGGCTCAGGCCCGACGGCGCCGAGATGTCCGAGGAGGAATGGCAGCAGGAGTTCGCCCGCTGCCTCGGCGTGCTGCTCGCCGGCGATGCCTCCGACCAGGTCGACGACCGCGGCCGACCGGTGGTCGATCGCTCTTTCGTCGTGCTGTTCAACGCGCACCACGACGACATCGAGTTCACCCTTCCCCCGTGCATCGGAGCCCGCCAATGGCTGCAGATGGTCGACACCACCGAGGCCCGGGCCGCGGAAGACCCGCCGACCTTCGCCGGCAACGCCCGCTATCCCTTGCGCGGGCGCTCGCTGGCGCTGCTGACGCAGATCCGCTCCGACCGCCCGAGCGAAAGCGGTTTGCGCATGCGCCGTCTCATCGGAGCCGATGATGAGATATAGGTATTCGATGCCGTTCGGCGCCGAGCTCGCCGAAGACGCAACCGCGCATTTCCGGCTGTGGGCGCCGGCGGCAACCGAGGTGGAAGTCGAGATCACCCAGGGCCAGAATCGCATCGGCGCGGCGCTCGCCGCGGCCGAAGGCGGCTGGTTTCGCGGCGCCGTCGGCAACGTGCATGCGGGAGCCCGCTACGGCTTTCGCATCGACGGGGGCCTGCTCGTGCCCGATCCCGCCTCGCGCTTCAATCCCGAGGACGTGCATGCGCCGAGCATGATCGTCGATCCGCTGGCGTTCTCGTGGGGCGAGCTCGCCTGGAACGGCCGCCCGTGGGAGCAGGCGGTGATCTACGAGCTGCACGTCGGCACCTTCACCGAGAAGGGCACCTTCCGCGCCGCCATCGAGCGCCTCGATCACCTCGCCTCGCTGGGCGTGACCGCAATCGAGCTGATGCCGCTGGCGGATTTTCCCGGCACGCGCAACTGGGGTTACGACGGCGTGCTGCCATTCGCGCCCGACGCCTCCTACGGAACGCCCGAAGACCTGAAGCTGCTCGTGCAATGCGCGCATGCACGCGGCCTCATGGTATTCGTCGACGTCGTCTACAACCATTTCGGCCCGGAGGGCAACTACCTCAACGCCTACGCGCCCGCCTTCTTCAACCCGCAGCGGCATACGCCCTGGGGCGCGGCGATCGACTTCGACGGCCCGCACTCGCGCACGGTGCGCGACTTCTTCATCCACAATGCGCTCTACTGGCTGGAGGAGTACTGCATGGACGGGCTGCGGCTCGATGCCGTGCACGCGATCGTCGACGAGACCCAGCCCGATTTCGTCACCGAGCTGTGCGCGACGGTGCGTTCGCGCACGCGCCCCGGGCGGCACGTGCACATCATCCTGGAGAACGAACGCAACCAGGCACGCTATCTGGGGCGCGATGCGCAGCGCCAGCCGATCCTGGCGACCGCGCAGTGGAACGACGACATGCATCATGCCGCCCACATCGTGCTCACCGGCGAGAGCGACGGCTACTATTCGGACTATGCGCGAGCGCCGCTGTGGTATTTCGGCCGCTGTCTGGCCGAGGGCTTCGGCTACCAGGGCGAGGCTTCCGCCTTTCGCGACGGCGCCGAACGCGGCGATCCGAGCGTGCACCTGCCAGCGGCCGCGTTCGTCTCGTTCCTGCAAACGCACGACCAGGTCGGCAACCGCGCGTTCGGCGAGCGCATCGGTCATCTCGCCCCGCGCGAGAAGCTGCAGGCCGCGATTGCGTGCTGGCTGCTCGCGCCGGCGCCGCCGATGCTGTTCATGGGCGAGGAATTCAACGCCTCGAGCCCCTTCCTGTACTTCTGCGACTTCGGACCGGAGCTCGCCGCGGCCGTCGCCCGCGGCCGGCGCGAGGAGTTCGCCCGCTTCGCGCGCTTCGCCGATCCGCAAGCGCGCGAGTCGATCGCCGACCCGACCGATCCCGAAACCTTCCGCCGCTCCAAGCTCCACTGGGACGATGCTCGCGAGCCCAACGAATATCTCGACCTCTATCGCCGCTGCCTGGCTGCACGCCATCAATACCTCATGCCGCACCTGGCGCAGCAGCCCCCGAGCGGCGCGTTCACGGTCGACGACGAGCGCGTGCTGGCGGTCGATTGGGCGCTGAGCGAGGGTGCTGCGCTGCACCTGCGCGCGAACTTTTCCGCCGAGGCAAGCGCACGCATGCAGCGCCCGCGCGGGCAGGCGTTGTTCGAGTCGGGACCGCTCGGCGCCGACGCAGCAGGGTTCGTCCGCCTCCCAGCCTATGGCGTGATCTGCGCGCTGGAAACCGAACCCTGACAATGAACGACAAGCTGCTCGAGCTGGCGCGCGCATACGGCGTCATTCTCGAGTACTACGATATCTGGGGACAGCAGCATCACACCGGGGAGCACGCGTTGCGTTCGGTCCTGCAAGCCATGGGGATCGAGGCCGCCGACGATGCCGCCGTCGAGGCATCACTCACGCGCACGCAGCAGGCGCGCTGGGCACGCGTCCTGCCGCCGGCAACCGTCGTTCGCCGCGACGCGAGCCCGTGGACGATCCGACTGCAGCTGCCGGCCGCAAGTCTTGGCGACGAGCTCGCCTGGACGGTGCGCGAGGAGGACGGCGACCGGCACGAAGGCCGCTTGCAGCCGGCGAGCCTGCACTCGATCGAGCGCGTTTCGGTCGCAGGCTGCGACTACGTGGCCCTCGAATGGCGGCTCGCGTTCGAGCTGCCGTTCGGTTATCACCACGTGCGCGTACGCCACGGCGAGGCCGACAGCACCGAGATGCGCACCGATATGCTGCTCGCGGTCACGCCCGAGCGCTGCTATTGCCCGCCAGCCCTGCAAGGCGAGGGGCGAGTCTGGGGCGCGACCTGCCAGCTCTACGGCGTGCGTTCCGAGCGCAACTGGGGCATCGGCGACTTCACCGACCTGATGACGCTGGTGCAGCAATGGGGCACGCGCGGCGGCGGCGTGATCGGGCTCAATCCCCTGCACGCGCTCTATCCGCACAATCCCGCGCACGCGAGCCCGTACAGCCCTTCGAGCCGGTTGTTCAAGAACTGGATCTACATCGACGTCGAGGCGTGCGCGGATTTTCACGCCAGCGAGGAGGCGAGAGCGCTGGTGCGCAGCGCCGTCTTTCAGACGCGCCTGAAGAGCTTGCGCGAAGCCGAGCTGCTCGACTACCCAGCCGTCGCCGCGGCCAAGCGCCAAGTGCTCGATTTGCTCTACGCCTATTTTCGCAAGCACCATATCGAGCGCGGCACCGAGCACGCGCGCCGCTTTCGCGGCTTCCAGGCCGAAGGCGGCGAGGCGCTGCGCCGGCATGCGCTGTTCGATGCGCTGCAGGAGAGCCTCTCGCGCGAATCGACCGACGTCTGGGGCTGGCCGGTATGGCCGCAAGCGTTTCGCGATCCCGCCTCCGAAGCGGTTGCCGCGTTTTGCGCCGAACGCCTGGACCGGGTCGAGTTCTTCGAATACCTGCAATGGCAGGTCGACATCCAATACGGTGCGGCGGCCCGGCGTTCGTTCGAGCTCGGCTTGGGCGTGGGCATCTACGAAGACCTGGCCGTATCGATCGATCGCGGCGGAGCGGAAGCCTGGGCGAACCAGGACATCTACGCGACCACCGCCGGCGTCGGCGCACCCCCCGACGACTTCGCGCCCAACGGTCAGAACTGGGGCTTGCCGCCGATGATTCCGCACCGGCTCGAGGCCCGCGCCTACGAGCCGTTCATCGCGACGTTGCGCGCGAACATGCGCCACTCCGGGGCGCTGCGCATCGATCACGTGATGGGTCTGATGCGGCTATTCTGGGTGCCCCCCGACGGCAAGGCCGCCGAAGGCGCCTATGTGCGCTATCCGTTCGAGGATCTGCTCGGGCTGACCGCGCTGGAAAGCGAGCGCAACCGCTGCCTGGTGATCGGGGAAGACCTCGGCACGGTGCCGGACGAAGCGCGTGAGGCGCTCGCGCGCACGGGCGTGCTGTCCTATCGGCTGCTCTACTTCGAGCGCCAGCCGGGCGGCGAATTCAAGTCCCCGCGCGACTATCCCGCGCAGGCGATCGTCGCGGCGTCCACCCATGACCTGCCCACCCTGGCCGGCTGGTGGGAAGGACGCGACCTGAGCCTGCGCTCGCAGCTGGGGCTGTTTCCGAACGAGGCGATGCGCGAAGCGCAGATCGTCGGCCGGGCGCAGGACCGCGCCCGCCTGCTGCTCGCCTTGGAGCGCGAGAACCTGCTGCCCCAGGGGGTGGCGCCCGACCCGGTCGCCGTGCCGGCGATGACGCCGGCATTGAGCGCCGCCATCCACGCCTACCTCGCCGCGACGCCGGCCAAGGTCATGGTGCTGCAGCTCGAGGACGTGGCGGGAAGCGCCGATCAGGCGAACCTGCCCGGGACCACCGACCAGTATCCGAATTGGCGGCGGAAGCTCCCGCTGGAGCTCGAGCGCTTTCTGGACGAGGAGCGCTTCGTGCGCAGCGCCCAGACGCTGGCAACCGTGCGGCCCCGCAGCCACGTGCTCGCGCAACCGCGGCCGCAGGGCGCGCAGGCCGTGATCCCGCGCTGCACCTACCGGCTGCAGCTGCATCGCGAGTTCGACTTCTCCCGCGCCACCGCGCTCATCCCGTATCTCGCCGCACTGGGCGTGAGCCACGTCTACTGCTCGCCGTACCTGCGCGCACGCGCCGGCAGCCAGCACGGCTACGACATCATCGATCACGCCGCGCTCAACCCGGAGATCGGCAATCGCGACGACTTCGAGCACTTCGTGGCCGAGTTGAAGCGCCACGGCATGGGCCAGATTCTCGACATGGTGCCCAACCACATGGGCGTCATGGGGCGCGACAACGCCTGGTGGATGGATCTGCTCGAGAACGGACCGGCCTCGGCCTATGCCGACTATTTCGACGTCGACTGGCGCCCGATCGACCCCGAGTTCGCCAATCGCATCGTGCTGCCGGTGCTGGGCGATCATTACGGCGCCGTGCTCGAGCGCGCGGAGCTGCGCCTGGAGTTCGAGCCGGCAGCGGGCTCGTTCGCGGTGTTCTACTACGAGCACCGCTTTCCCATCGATCCGCGCGAGTATCCGCGCATCCTCGACCGTGCGGTGCGAAGCCTCGGCTCGGGCGAGCTCGACCCGGATGCGCAGGCGGGGCTGGAAAGCCTGATCGCCTCGCTCCATCACCTGCCGGCGCGGGAAGCGACCGAGCCCGAGGCGATCGCCGAGCGCACGCGCGACAAGGAAGTGCACAAGCGCCGGCTTGGCCGCATGGTCGCCAGCCAGCCCGTGCTGGGCGAGGCGATCGAGCGCAGCGTGCGCTTCATCAACGGCGCCAACAGCGAGCCCGACCGCTTTCGCGCCCTGCACGAGCTGCTCGACGCGCAGGCCTATCGCCTTGCCTACTGGCGGGTGGCGGGCGACGACATCAACTACCGCCGCTTCTTCGACATCAACGACCTGGCGGCGCTGCGCATGGAGAACGATGCCGCGTTCGAGGCGACCCACCGCTTCGTGCTGGAGCTGGCGGCGGCGGGCCAGGTGGATGGGCTGCGCATCGATCACCCCGACGGGCTGTTCGAGCCGGCGCGCTATTTTCGCAAGCTGCAGGAGCGCTACATCCAGCTCGCGTTCGCGGCCGGCTCAGCGCCGCCGCCCGATGCTGCCGCCCGCCCCCTCTACGTGGTGGTGGAAAAGATCATCGCCCCGCACGAGCATCTGCCCGAATCCTGGCCGGTGTACGGAACGACCGGCTACCGCTTCGCCAACGTCGTCAACGGCGTCTTCGTCGATACCGAGGCGCGAGAGCGCGTCCATCGCGCGTGGAAGGCGTTCGTCGGCGACGAGTCGGCGGCGTTCATCGAGGCCTGCTATCGCGGCAAGCGCATCGTGCTCACCAGCGCGCTCGCGGGCGAGCTGGCGGTGCTCTCGCGCCGGTTGCTGCACTTGGCGCGTGCCGACCGGCGAACCCGCGACTACACCGTCAACACGCTGCAGCGCGCGGTGACCGAGGTGATCGGCTACTTTCCGGTCTACCGCACCTACATCGCGGACTCGATCTCGAAGCAGGACCGGCGCTACATCGAATGGGCCATCGGGCGCGCGCGCGAGCACGGCCGCGGCGCGGACGCGAGCGTGTTCGACTTCCTGCGCTCGATCCTGCTGCAGCAATTGCCGACCGACGCGCCCGAAGCCCTCAAGGCCGAGTGCCGCGCCATCACCATGCGCTTCCAGCAGCTCACTTCGCCGGTCGCGGCCAAGGGCATCGAGGACACCGCCTTCTACAACTTCAACCGCCTGGTCTCGTTGAACGACGTCGGCGGCGATCCGGATCAGTTCGGCATGCGCGTGTCGGCCTTCCACGGCGCGAGCGCCGACCGCGCCGCCAAGTGGCCGCACACGCTGCTGGCCACGTCCACCCACGACAACAAGCGCTCGGAGGACGTGCGCGCGCGCATCGACGTCATCTCCGAGATGCCAGCGGCATGGCGGCTGCTGGTACGGCGCTGGAGCCGGCTCAACCGCGCCCGCAAACGCAACATCAACGGCGCGGTCGGGCCCAGCCGCAACGACGAATACCTGCTCTACCAGACGCTCATCGGCAGCTTTCCGGCGGACTGCACGGACGAGGCGCTCGCCGCGTATCGCGGCCGGATCGAGGGTTACATGGTGAAGGCGGCGCGCGAGGCCAAGGTGCGCACGAGCTGGCTCAACGTCAACGAGCCGTACGAAGCGGCGCTGATCGAATTCGTGCGCGGGCTGCTCGGGCGCAGCACAGGCAACCTTTTTCTCGACGACCTGGCGGCGCAGGCCCGGGCGTTCGCGTGGTACGGGGCACTCAACAGCCTGTCGATGGCGGTCATCAAGCTCACCTCCCCCGGGGTGCCGGACATCTTCCAGGGCAACGAGACGCTCGACTACAGCCTGGTCGATCCCGACAATCGCCGCCCGGTCGACTACGAGCATCGGCTGCGCATGCTGGCGGCGCTGCAGCGAATGAGCGCTAGAGCGGGCGAAAAATTGGGCGAGGCCGTGCGCGCGCTGGTCGAGTCCGCTTGGGACGGGCGCGCGAAGATGTGGGTCGTGCTGCGCTCGCTCGGCCTGCGGCGCAGCTCGCCCGAGCTTTTCAGCCACGGCGATTACCTTCCGGTCAAGCTGACCGGCGCGCGCGAACAGCATGCGCTTGCCTATGCACGCCGCCACGGCGAGAGCGGGATCCTGGTCGTTTGCGCGCGCATGTTCGCTTCACTCGGCGTCGATGTCGGCAGCGCGCCGGTCGGCGCAGCGCTGTGGCAGGATACGGTGGTGGATGCCAGCATGCTGCCCGCGGGCGCCGAGCTGACCGACCTCATCACCGGAGCGCGTTTCCAGGCCACCGACGGACGGCTCGACCTCGGGCGCGTCTTCGATTATTTTCCAGGGGCCATCCTGCACTACGACACGCAGGCTCGATAACAGCGAGTGAGTGTTGCGATGAAGGAATTTTCGGCTACCCTCCAGCAACTGGATCCGACGGCGCTGACCGCCATACGGATCGCCTTGATCCTGGCGGCGGCGTGGATCGTAGCCGCGCTCCTGCGCCACCTCATCCGCGTGTTTCGTAGCCGCGTGACGTTGCGCCTGGCCGACGCCGAGGCCAGCAAGCGCGCCGAAACGCTCAGCCAGGTGTTCCGCTACATCGCGAACGTCGCGCTGCTGCTGATCGTCGGCATGCTGATCCTGTCCGAGGTCGGCGTGTCGGTGGCGCCGATACTCGGCGCGGCCGGCGTGGTCGGTATCGCCATAGGGTTCGGCGCGCAAAGCCTGGTGAAGGACTACTTCACCGGCTTCTTCATTCTGCTCGAGAACCAGATCCGCCAGGGCGATGTGGTGCAGATCGCGGACAAGTCCGGACTGGTCGAGGAAGTCACGCTGCGCTTCGTGCGCCTGCGCGACTACGAGGGCAGCGTCCATTTCATCCCGAACAGCCTCATCAGCACGGTAACCAATATGAGCCGCAGCTTCGCCCATGCGGTGATCGATGTGCGAATCGGTTATGGCGACGATGTCGACACGGCGTTCGGCATCATGCGCACGGTGGCCGCGGGATTGCGCGCCGATCCCGCCTTCGCGCCGAACATCATCGGCGATCTGGAGATTGCCGGGGTGGAAAGCCTCGCCGAATCGGCGGTCATGCTGCGCGCGCGTCTCAAGGTGATGCCGCTGGAGCAATGGAGCGTGCGACGTGAATACCTGCGCCGGCTCAAGCACGCCTTCGGTGAGGCCGGTATCGAAATACCCTATCCGAGGCTGACCGTGCGCGGCATGGCGGAAGTAAAGAGTGAAGCGCGTGAAAAGTGAAGGGTGAACAGGCCGCGCGCTCAGCGACTCATTCATACGCCCTTCACGCTGCACGTTTCACTCACTCACGCTTCACTCGACCTAACACATCGGAGGAAATTCCAATGAACCAGTTGTCGCTACTCGGCCGCCAGGCCGGCGAATTGCTCAAGCTGCGCGGGGATACGATTACAGTCGCCGAATCGTCGGCGGGCGGCATCATCAGTGCCGCACTGCTTTCACTGCCCGGCGCGTCGGCATACTTTCGCGGCGGGGTCGTCACCTACACGCGCGAATCGCGCAAGGCCTTCCTGGAGCAGGCCGGCGATCCGTTCTCCGGCGTTGCGCCGAGCAGCGAGGCGTACGCGCTGGCATTGGCCCGCTGCGCGCGCGAACGGCTCGCAACCACCTGGGCGATCGGCGAGACCGGCGCCACCGGACCCACCGGCAATCGCTACGGTTACGACGCGGGCCACGCCTGCATCGCGGTGGCCGGGCCGATCGAGCTCTCGGCCATGATCGAAACGCGCACGGCCAACCGCGAGCTCAACATGTGGAGCTTCGCCTCGGCTGCGCTGGACCTGTTGTACAAGGCGCTGCAGCAGGCCGGGGGCGCGAGCGCCGGCACCCGGCGCACCTAAGCCCGCATACGCCACCAGGCCGCCCGTGCGCCGATGAAGTATCCGAGCTAGCGGAGCCGCATGACCCCCCGCCCGCGCAGGCCACGCCGATCGAGACAATGTCACCGGCGCGATCGCGTTGCTGCTGTATAACCTGGGCGAAGGCGGTATCCGCGCGGCCAGTCCACGCTGCCGCGCCTGTGCGAGATGTCGATGCCGGCGTCGTCGCGCCTTCAGTGCGATCCTTCATGATGGCCGGCATAGCCGCCTGCGCCGGCACCGATGGCGGCTCCGATCGGCCCGCCCACAATGCCGCCCACCACGGCGCCGCCGGTAGCGCCCACGGCCAGGCCGCGCTCCGAACCATCCATTTCATCCCACGTGGCGCATCCGCTGCCGAGCGCCGCCAGAATCAGTAAACCGACGGTCAATGTCGTACGCATGGAATTCTCCAGGGTTGTTCGATCGTCATACAGCAAATGAAAGGCCTGGGACGGCTGCCGCACTCATCGAGTCCAGGCCGGTCCGCAAGCGCCGTGCCACCGTTGCTCGTTGTATCATCGACGTTGCAGGTTCGGGAGAACGCACATGGCTGAATCGTCCATATCGAACTGGAAGTATCACGGCGTGCGGGTGGTGCACGGCAACGAGGTCGACATCAATACCGCACAAACACCGGGCATGAACCGCGCCGCCGCGATCACCCATGCCCGCACCGGCGCCGAGAAGCTCTGGGCGGGCACCGTGGTGATCCATCCCAAGGCGAAGACCGGAGCGCATCATCACGGGCCGGTCGAAAGCGTGATCTATGTCGTCAGCGGCAAGGCCCGCATGCGCTGGGGCGACAATCTCGAATTCATGGCCGAGGCCGGTCCAGGCGATTTCATCTATGTCCCGCCCTACGTGCCGCATCAGGAGATCAACGCCAACGACGACGAGCCGCTCTCATGCGTGCTGGTCCGGAGCGGCCAGGAGCCGGTGGTGGTCAACCTCGACATACCGGTGGTGGAAAAGCCGGAGGAAGTGCACTGGGTGGACAACATCCATCCCGCGCCCAAGGCGTGATCCGCGCTCTAGCGCGTGCCGCCGCCGCGGATGCGTCCGTACGATCCATGTTGAGCCCGTGCTGTGCCGAGCCGGGGATCATGTGCCCATAACGCTCCGCCCGGCAGCAAACAGCATGCGCTTCGGAATGTTCGGCGGCGCCCAGGCTGCCGCGTCCCGACCGGGCGCGCCGATGGGCCAGGGCTTCCACGATTACATCGAATTTGCCGTGGAAGCCGACGCGCTCGGCTACCATAGCTCGTTCGTCGTCGAACACCACTTCAGCGGCTGGACGCAGGTTTCGGCGACGCTGAATCTGCTCACCTGGCTCGCTGCGCGCACGCGCAGGCTGCGCGTCGGCACGGCGGTCATGGTGCTGCCATGGCACAACCCCGTCCTGCTGGCGGAGCAGACCGCAACGCTCGACCTGCTTTCGGGCGGACGGCTCGATCTGGGCATCGGCAAAGGTTATCGTCACAACGAGTTCCTTGGTTTCGCAATCCCGGCCGAAGAGGCCGATGCGCGCTTCGACGAATGTCTGGACGTGCTGCTGCGCGCCTGGAGCGCGACGTCGCCGTTCTCGCATGCCGGCCGCTTCTGGCGCTTCCGGGACATCATCGTCGAGCCGCCGCCGGCACAGCGGCCGCACCCGCCGATCTGGATGGCGGCCGGCAGCGCCGAGTCGATCCGCAAGGTCGCGCAACGCGGATTCAATCTGCTGCTCGATCAGTTCGCCGGCATCGACCTCATCGGCGAGCGGATCGCCCTTTTCAAGGCCGAGGTGCAGGCGCAAGGCCGAAGCTTCGACCCGATGAGGGTCGCGGTGGCGCGCGACGTCTACGTGGCGCGCGATGCGGCCGACAAGGCTCTAGCGCTCGAGCGCAATGCACGCATACGCCGACGCACCATCGAGGTCGCGCGTGCACCGGGGCAGCAGCGCGGCTCGCATGTGCTTGCGTACGCCGATGCGCCGGGCGGCAACGAAGCGGCCGCGCTCTACGGCAGCCCGAACGAGATCGCCGCTCAGCTCGAGGCGCTGCGCGCGGCCGGAGCGAGCTACATCCTGGCCAACATGGGCGGCGCCTCGCGCGAGAGCCTGCGCCGGTTCGCGCGCGAGATTGCGCCCGCATTCGATACGGAGTTCGAGCATGCGTAACCATGCAGGATCGGCCAGCGACTCGCGGCAATGGGGGCTCACGAGCCACCGCAACCGCGGCATGATGCGCGCTCGACTCGCGTGCGCGGCTCTCGTCCTGCTGCTCGCCGGCTGCGAGGGCCTTTTCACCGGTGCGCGCGAATCCGTTCACACCTTGATGCAGGGCGACGACGGCAGCTTCGCGCCGGTGCGGCTCGATCTCGACCCGGACATGAATCCGATCGCTTTCAATCTACGCGGCACCACGGTGGCAGCGTACGCGGAGATGGACCGCTGGAACAGCTACCGCGCCACGCTTTCGCTCGACGGCGCCCCGATCGCGACCGGCAGCTTCAACATCAACAACCCGGGCACCAACCAGATGCCGCAAGGCGGCGACTTTGCCCACACCATGCTGATCGTTTCGGTTCCGCAAGCCGGCAACTACGAGTTGAGCGTCCTGGTGGCGAAACCGAAAGAGATCACCATCGAATCGCCCAGGCTGGAAGTACGCCGCAACGTCGAGTTGCCGCCGGGCACCAAAACGCAATGAGCGCGCGGCTAGCGGTGCAGACCAACGGTCACGTTTACAATCGCTGCATCCGCCTGCTCGAACAAGATTGGAAATGAGGAGACACGACATTGACCTTGAAACGTTGCGTATCGCCTGAAGCCCCGGTCGCCGCTGCCGCGACCATCGCCGCCGGAAAGCGCGCCGAGGGCGCCGGCATCCGGATCGGCATCCTGGACAACAGCAAGGCGAACGCGGATCACCTGCTGCAGTTCCTGCTCGACGCCGCCGCAGATTCGCTTCCGATCAGCGCGACCGTCAAGCGCCGCAAGCCGGCGGCCTCGCGGCCGGCCGCGGCCGAAATCGTGGAGGATCTCGCGCGCGAGGCGGACTTCGTCTTGAGCGCGATGGCCGATTGAGGGTCGTGCACGTCGTGGAGTGTCCACGACATGGCGACGCTTCGGAAGCGTGGGCTGCGCACTGCGGTCATCTGCACCGAGCCGTTTCTCAACCTCGCGCAGGCGCAGGCGAAGACGTTCGGCGTGCCCGACCTGCCCATCATCATGATCCCGCACCCGCTGGGCGGCATCAGCGTCGAGCAGGTGGAAGGCCGCGGCCACGCCGCCTGGCCGCAGCTGGAGAAGCTGCTGGCGGAGATGCTGAAATGAGCGCTGCCGAGAAGCTACTGGCGGAAATGCTCAAATGAGCGCCATCGACAAGCTGCTGGTCGAGCCCGGCGCCGGCTTCGAGGCCGAGGACGATTCCGAGGCCGCGTTCGAATATTGCATGCAGCACGGCTGGAGCGATGGCCTACCCGTGGTGCTGCCCACGACCGAACGCGTCGAGCGCATGCTCGCCTACTGCGATCGACCCTGGGATCAACCGATCGCCATGCTGGCGCCTCGTTTCGGCGCCGCGACCCCGCTGCGCCTGGCGGCCAATGCCGTCATGGCCGGTTGCCGCCCGGAGTATTTTCCGTTGGTCGTGCTCGCCATCGAAGCGATGGCCGAGGAGCCGTTCAACCTCTACGGCATCCAGGCGACCACGCATCCGTGCGCGCCGCTCGTCATCGTCAACGGGCCGGGCGCGCAGGAGCTCGGCATGAATTCCGGGCATAGCGCGCTGGGTGCGGGCAATCGCGCCAACGCGACCATCGGCCGCGCGGTGAGGCTATCGCTGGTGAACATCGGCGGCGCGATCCCGGGGATCGGCGACATGTCGACCTACGGCGATCCGACCAAGTTCACCTACTGTGCCGCCGAGAACGAAGCGGGCAATCCCTGGCAGCCGCTGCATGTCGAGCGCGGTTTTCCGCTCGAAGCCACCACCGTGACAGTCGTCGCCGCCGAGCCGCCGCACAATGTCAACGACCACGAGAGCTACACCGCCGCCGGGCTTCTGACCACGATAGCGGGCACCGTCGCCAATACGGGACAGAACAATACCTACTACGCATCCGAACCCGTGGTGTTGTTGAGCCCGGAGCACGCGGCGACGATTGCCGGCGACGGCTATTCGAAGCAGGCGGTGAAGGAGTTCCTGTTCGAGCACGGGCGCGTGCCGATGCACAAGTTCTCGAAGGAGAATATCGAGCGGCGCTTTCGCATGAAGCTCGCGCACCGGTACGGCGATGCCGATCCAGACACGCTGGTGTCGATGGTGGAGCGCGCCGAGGACTTCATCGTGGTCGTGATCGGCGGCGCCGGCAAGCATTCGGCCTACATCCCAACCTTCGGCAATACGCATGCCGTGACGCGAGCGCTGAAGCATGGTGATGGACGTCTCGCTACGTCGATCGCCTCGATGAGAAAGTGAGAACCCAATGACCTTGCACTCCAAATACGGCGCCGACGCGTTCGAAGCCGGCATGGCGCTACAGCCGAAATCGTTCGAGCGGCGCGTCGCGCAGCGCGACGACATCGATCAGCACTTCACCCGGCTGTGGCTGGACTTCGCGATCAAGGGTCTCGGCCGCCGGCCCGCGCTCGATACGCGCACGCGGCTCCTGGTCCTGATCGGCCAGTACACGATGGCGAAAAGCCACGGCGCGCTGGAGGATTCCATCCATGCCGCACTGGCCGCGAAGGTGCCGGTGCGCGAGATCGCCGAAATCGTGCTTCAGTGCATCGTCTACGGCGGCCATACCGTGGTCGATCCGGCGATCGAAGTGCTGCACCGGGTGGCGGAAAGCGCGGGTTTGTTGGACGAGTTACGCCGCACGCAGCTGCCGCTGGACGGCAACGACCGCACCCGCTCGTACCAGGACGAGCGCAAGAAATGGCATCCCGACGATGCCGCCGATCCGCGTGCCGCCGAGCTGATCGGGAAGCATGGCTGGCATGCGGTCAGCCGCGGGCTCGTCATGCGGCCGCGCCATCACCTCAATATCCTGTCGTGGCTGGACGCAATCGACTCCGACATGGCCGATCTGTGGGTGAAGTTCTGCTATGGCGGCATGTATGCGCGCTTCATGATCGACGACAAGACGCGGCTGCTGTGCATGGTGGGCGATTGCCTTGCCGTCGGCGAAGAGACCAACGCGCGCGGTCACATGCGCGGGGCGCTGCGTCAGGGCGCCCATCCGCGCGAGGTGCTCGAGGTCGTGTTTCTCACCTGCGCCAACTTCGGCATGCCGCCCATGCTGCAGGCGCTGGAAGTGTTCGTGCAGGTGATGGCCGACGACAAGCGGCTGGACGAGATCGGCAATCCGCCGTTGAAGGTCGAGAGCTTCGGGAAGTAAGCGCGGACCACCCCGTCCGCGACACTGTCGCGTCCAGCCCCTCCTCGACGAGGAGGGGAAGATTCAATCTCGCGCCTCTCACGGGAGGGAAGATTCAATCTCCCCGCCTCTCACGAGGCGGGGTGTCGGCGTAGCCGACGGGGGTAAGGCCGGGAATTCGCGGACCATAGCGGCGCGAGCTTACCGGGCGAGGGGCCCCACTTGTGGGGATCGACCGCAAAGCGAGTCGACGCCAACCGCCAGGGCACTGACCACCGAGCCGGCCACGCAGCTCTCCGAGGCGGTCCGCGCCGGCCGAACGGCATCGGCCTGCATGCCGATGCGCGCCCTGCAAGGGGTGTGGTTTTCGGGGGCGAAGCGACTCTCGCATGTCACTCCCGTCCCACCCAGCCGCCGTGGACCGGATGATGCGAGCAGATGAATTCCAGCAGCGCGGGCCGGCCCTTGGCGTTTTCCGCGAAAGCGCGTTCGAACGCCGGAACGATCTCGGCCGGCTCGGTCACGTCCTCGGCATGAAAACCGAGTGAACGTGCCATCGAAGCCATGCACGCCGAGCCGTGGTCGGACACCTTCCAGGTGTACGGATCGTGACCCTTGCCCCAGAATCCGGGGCCGTAGCCCGAATAACCGCCGTTGTTGATGTGCACGGTCGTGATGCCGATGCCATAGCGCGCCACCGCCTCGAAGTTGCCCATCATGTAGCACACGCCGGCATCGCCGGTGATGTTGACGCACTGGCGCTGCGGATACGCGAGCTTGGCTGCGATCGCTCCGGCCAGGCTGAAGCCGAGCGTGGACACGTTGCCCCAGCCGAGGTGGCCGCGGGGAATCTGCGCTTCGTACACCGTGCTGGTCTGGTCGCGCGTGTTGCCCGAATCGGCGGTCACGAACGATGCTCTTGGATCGAGCACCTTTATGAGGTCGCCGATCACGCGGTAGGGATTGATCGGCTTGTCGCCCGATTCCAGCCAGGGACGGAACTGCGCCTGGAATTCCTGCCGCCCGGCCGCGATCTCCTCCAACAGCGCGGCATCCTTGCGCGCCCCGCCCGCCTGCTTGGTGTATTCGGCGATCAGGGCCCGCAGCGTAAGTTGGGCATCGCCGATCACCGCGTGCCGCGTCTCGTAGCTGCGATTGATGTCGAGCGTGTCCACGGCGCACTGCACGATCGTTTTCGCCTGCGGTTCCGGAATCGCGTGGCTGAAGCGATTGGGGAAGAGGCTCGAGCCGATCGAGAACACCAGGTCGGCAGCCTGCAGGAAATGCGCGGCGAGCGAGCCGCGCACGCCGAGCGCGAGCGGATGATTCTCCGGGAACGCGCCCTTGGCTTTCAGCGTCGTGAGCACGGGCAGCGACGCCAGCTCGGCGAATTGGCGCAGCTCCTCGGTCGCACCCGCGTAATAGACGCCCTCGCCGGCGTGGAGCAGCGGCCGCTTGGCCGCGCGCAGCGCCGTCACCGCGGCCGCTACGTCGTCCGGATCGGGTGCGCTGCGCCAACCCTTCACCGGCACATAGGGATAGCGCTCTTCGTCGTACTCGCCCAGATCGCGCGGCACGAGCAGCAGCACCGGGCCGGGGCGGCCGGAGCGCAGATGGGTGAAGGCGCGGCGCATGTAGTCCGGCACCAGCTCGGCGCGATCGATCTTTCCCACCCACTTGGTGACCGGGCGGAGCGCCTCCGCCATGTCGTAATGCGTGTGTCGGCTCGCACCCTGACTCAGGCCCTCGGCAATCACGAGTAGCGGAGACGAATCCTCCCACGCCTGGGCGATCGCACCGTAGGCCATCTGGATACCGGCGGCATTGAGGCTCGCCATGACCGTGCATACGCCGATCTGCTGGCCGCAGGTCACGCGCGAAAAGGCGTCCGCGACGCCGACCGCGAAGCGCTCCTCACCCATCATCAGGATGCGCACGCCCTCTTCGCCCAGCGCATTGTTGACGTGACTGGTCGGATAGCAGCTCACCCAGGGCACGCCCTCGGCCTTCAGAATGCGCGCGACACCGTTTGCAGCTTTGATCTTCATGGCGGATCTCCCGTGATTGCCGAGCTTTTCCGAAATGGTTGGCGCTCGGCTCCCTTCCTTGCAGTGCGCGCATCGGCATGCAGGCCGATGCCGTTCGGCCGGCGCGGACCATGGTCCGCGAATTCCCGGCCTCACCCCCAACCCCTCTCCCAGAGGGAGAGGGGAGCGTTCAGTGCTCGTCCATTGGCATCAACTTTACGAAAGGCTGGTAGTTCGAACCGCTGGCTCCAGTTGAATCGTTACAGGCGCTGCGAACCCGGCGGATCGCCCAGCTCGCGCCCGGCGCTTTCGAGCAGGGAACGGCCGACGAGTATGGGCGCGGAAAAATGGATCGCGAGCGCGATCGCATCCGAGGAGCGGGCATCGAAGACCTTGGCTTCACCGCCGAGATCGATGCTGAGCGCGCCATAGAAGGTCGCTTCGCGCAGCGTCACCACCACCTGCGTGACCTTGCCGCCGTAGGATTCCAATATGCTGTGCATCAGGTCGTGCGAGAGGGGGCGCGGCAGCTTGCTGCGCGTGAGCGCGGCGTGGATCGACGCCGCAACCGTCTGATCGACGAACACCGGAATCGCCTTGTTGTCGACCTTGAGCAGAACCACGGCACCGAGCGCGCTCGCCACCACCTCCACGCTCTGAACGCGCACGTTGTCTTCGCTCGGCGTTTCGGCCGCGCACGCCGGCGCAGCAAGCGCGATCGCCATCATGGCCGCCGCAAGGCGCCAGATTTCGCCAGTTCGAGCTCGCATGTCGATCCTCCTTGGCCGACGGTAGTGTCCTGAGGGCAGACGTTCGCGATCTCTGCGACGAACCTCGGACTCAGGACACTGGCGAACTATGCATGCCCGGCATGCCGGATCGCAAGTACCGCCGCTTCGGCCCGGCCCGGTTACAATTGAGGGTTGCTATCGGGGGAGAAACGCAATGGCCCAGATCGCTGCCTTCGACGACGTGAAGGACAACCGCAAACAGCGCGAGGTGCCCACTGGCGGGCTTGCCTGGCGCACCAATTTTCTCGTGCCCCCCGAGGGCGTGGTAGATGCGCCGGTCGCTTTCCTCGCCGAAGGCACGCGCGAGCGGGTGATCCACCCGCACTTCCACCAAGTGGACCAGTTCCAGGTCATCGCCCACGGCGGCGGCGTTCTCGGCCGCCATCCGCTCGCGCTGCATGCGGTGCATTTTGCCCGCGCGCACACGCCCTACGGGCCGATCCGGTTCGCCGACGAAGGGCTCGGCTTCCTCACCCTGCGCGCGCATTGGGATCCCGGCGCGCAGTACCTGCCGGCACAGCGCGAAAAGCTCGTGCAGGTGCCCGGCCGCAAGCCCTGGCAAGTGACCGAGGCGCCCCGGTTCGTGTCCGGCGATCCGCTCGGCATCTCGGCCTTCGCGCAGCTCGAAGACGAACGCGGCCTCGCCTGCTATGCGCTTACGCTGCAACCGAATGCGCGCGCGCTCGCACCCGATCCCGCTAGCGGCAACGGGCAGTACGTGGTGATCACCCAGGGAAGCCTCGTGTACGCCGGCAAAGCCCACGGCGCGATCACGATCGTGTTCGTCAAGCCCGACGAGCCCGCATTCGGCTTGCACGCCGGACCCGAGGGGCTGGAAGCATTGGTGCTCAACTTCCCGCGTGTCGATGTTGCCGCGCAACCGATGATCGCCAAGCCCGACTCGGCCCGCTACCGGGTGTGGCAGTGCGAGCTGTGCGCGTTCAGCTACGACGAAGCGAAGGGCCTGCCGGACGAAGGCATCGCACCGGGCACGCGCTGGGAAGACGTCCCCGAGGATTGGATCTGCCCCGACTGCGCCGCCGCGAAAGGCGATTTCCAGATGCGCGCCGTCGCCTGATATCGGAGGCGATGCTCGACGAGCGCATTGCGGCCCAGGCCGGCGAGGTGCCGACCCGGGGACCTTTTCCGCGATCGCCGGCACGCCAGCTTGCGAAAGGATCGACCATGGACGCTACCACCCGCGCACTCGCAGCCTTCGTGACCGGCCTGCGCTACGACGCGCTTCCGGCCAATACGGTGCGCGCCGCGAAACGCCACCTGGTCGACTCGATCGCCTGCCTGCTCGGCGGATACGACGCCGAACCCGCAACGATCGCGCGGCGGCTCGCGCTAGCGGCCAGCGGCACGCCCCCGGCACGAGTGCTCGGCTCGGGCGCGACGACCTCGATGGAGATGGCAGCATTCGCCAATACCGTAGCGCTGCGCTATCTCGACTACAACGACACCTACGTTTCGGTCGGCTCGGGTCATCCAAGCGACATGACGGCGGCCTGTCTGGCAGTCGCCGACGGCTGCCATGCCGACGGCAAACGCACCCTGCTGGCCATCGTCGCGGCCTACGAGGTGTTCGCCGCACTCGCCGACCAGGTGCCATTGCGTGCGCGCGGCTGGGACCAGGGCGTGTTCGTCGTGCTCGGGGTAGCCGCCGGCGCCGGGCTACTGCTGGGCCTTTCCACCGCGCAGTTGGGCGACGCACTCGCCATCGCCATTACGAGCAGCGTTTCCATCCGCCAGACGCGCGCCGGGGAGCTGGCGATGTGGAAAGGCTGCGCGACCGCAGCGGCCGCGCGCTCGGGCGTGTTCGCCGCCTTGCTCGCCAAGCAAGGCATGACCGGCCCGACCGCGGCCTTCGAAGGCTTCAACGGCGTGTGGGAGCTGGTGACCGGAAAGTTTCAGCTCGGCACGCTCGGCGGCGAGCAGTTCGGCATCGAGCGCACCAACATGAAATTCTTTCCATCCGAATACCATTCGCAGGCGCCGCTGTGGATGGCGCTGAAGCTGCGCCAGCGCGTGCGCGTCGAGGACATCGCGGCGATCCGCGTCCAGACCTACCACATCGCCTACAGCGAGATCGGATCGGAGCCCGAGAAGTGGGATCCGCGAACGCGCGAGACGGCGGATCACAGCCTGCCCTACCTGCTCGCGCTGGCGCTCATGGACGGCGCGATCCGGGCGGACAGTTTCGACGAGGCCAGGATGCGCGATCCGGCCACGCGCGCGCTGATGCAGAAGATCGCCATCGCCGAGAGTGCCGAGTTCACGCAGCGCTTTCCTGCCGAGCTCACGACCGAGATCGAGCTCGACACCCGCGGCGGCGAACACCTGAGCGAGATCGCATCCTATCCGCGCGGGCACGCCAGAAACCCGATGACGGACTCGGAGATCGACGCCAAGTTCGCCGCCCAGGCCGAGCGCGTGCTCTCACCGGCCAGGCGCGATGCGCTGCTGCATGCCCTGTGGGAGATCGATCGGGCAGCTGCGATCGGACAGGTCCTCGATCTCGTGCGCGTCGAGTCCTGAAGAGGCTCGCAAGCGATACTTCATCCGTCATCGTAAGCGCCTGCTCGAGCGATGAGGCGCTTGGCATGGCGTGCGAACGGACTGTTTCCGATTTGGCGCCTATACAGTGAGCGAATCCATCGCCTAAATTGATAGAATAGGCGGCGGCGGATTCATTCTGGTGTTTCGATCGGTCCCATGGCGCACGAGGTGACCGCCAACAGCATTCCGGGTCTTCATGATCCCGGTTGCGTCGAATTTCGGCGCTCGGATGCTGTTCGTACTTCTATCCCTTCGTTTCCTGGAGTGACCATGAGCTGTATTCACGCACGCAGCGGCGTTCGCGCGGCTGCATTCGGTGTTGCCCTTGCGACCGCCACCGGCGGCGCTTTCGCCCAGAACTACCCCGCCCGTCCGGTCCAGGTGATCGTGCCGTACAGCGCCGGCGGCTCGATCGACATCATGACGCGCGCGGTGGCGCAGGGGCTTTCCAAGTCGTTGGGCCAGAACTTCGTTGTCGAGAACCGCCCCGGCGCCAGCGGCATGATCGGCAGCGAGTTCGTTACGCGCGCAAAGCCCGACGGCTATACCCTTCTCGGACACACCTCATCCTTCCCCGCCACCACGTCGGTGCGCGCGAAACTGCCGTTCGATCCCGTCAAGACGATCGTCCCGATTGCGACGTTCGCCCGCGCCCCGATGCTCGTTGCCGTACATAATTCGGTTCCCGCCAAGAGTGTGAAGGAGCTGATCGAGCTGGCGAAGAAGAAGGAGCTCACCTATGGCTCTTCGGGCGCCGGCGGCAACAACCACTTCTCCGGCTCGCTGTTCGCAGCAGCCGCCGAAATCAAGATGACACACGTCCCCTTCAAAGGCATCGCACCCGCGGTGGCCTCTCTCTCCGGCGGCGAAATCGATCTCATCATTTCGAGCGCCGCCGCGCTGGGGCCGGCGATGCAGGCAAACCGCGTGCGCATTCTTGCCGTGACGAGCTCGAAGCCATCGCCGCTGTTCCCGGGCCTGCCCGCGGTCGCCGAGTCCGGTGCCCCCGGATACGAATACCAGCTCTGGTGGGGCCTGTTCGCCCCCGCGGGACTCCCGCAGCCCCTACTCGAGCAGATCAACGCCGCGGTGAACAAAGTGCTGGCGGGGCCTGAGATGCAGAAATTCTTCGAGCGCGAGAAAGCAGAAGCCTGGCCGCAAACGCCCAAGGAGCTCGACGGGTTCCTGGCGCGCGAGATCGAGCGCTATCGCAAGATCGCCAAAATCGCGGAGATCAAGCCGTTGTAATGCATGCGCCGCGCCGTAGAACGGCGTGCCTCATCCGCAGGCATGAAGGGCGAAGGTGCCGTGGTTCGCGTCTTCGCCCTTTGCTTTTTTCACTGCGTCATTGCGCCTTGATTCCCGCCCCCTTGATCACCTTGGTCCATTTCGCGATCTCGCGCTCGACGTGCGCGGTCGCCTGCTCGGGCGTGTTGGCCACCGGCTCCGCGCCCTGAGCGATCAGTTTCGCGCTTACGTCCGACAATTGCCGTGCTGATGGGCGCGTTCATCATCAACGGCATTACGCCCGGACCGTTTCTGTTCACAGAGCGCCCCGATCTGGTCTGGACCGTGATCGCGAGCTTCTTCGTCGGCAATGCGATGCTGCTCGTGCTGAATCTGCCGCTGGTGGGCGTATGGGCGAGCATCCTGCGTCTGCCCGCAGCGTACCTGTGCACGGGCACGCTGGTGTTCTGCATCGTCGGCGCCTACAGCCTCAGGGGCAGCGTCGTCGATGTGATCGTCATGGTCGTGTTTGGCTTGATCGGCTACGTATTGCGCAAGCTCGAGTTCCCGCTGGCGCCGGCCGTGCTGGCGCTGATCCTCGGCCCGTTCATGGAGAAATCGCTGCGAACATCGCTGGAGATCTCCGGCGGCGACTTCAGCGTATTCTTCACGCGCCCGCTGTGCGCCGCGCTCATTTTTGCATCCGTGGCGATCCTGGTGCTGTCGACCCTGCACATATCGACCGTGAAAGCCATCAAGGCCGCGGAAAGCACATGACGGTTTCCCTTTTTCACTCGCGCATACCCCTGTCCCACGCCACGAGGAAATCATCGCCATGAGAAAGTTGGTCGCAGTGCTCTTGCTGTGCGCAACCGGGCCGCTTGCGGCGGCCGAGTTCCCGACCCGTCCCATCAACCTGATGGTTGCCTATCCGGCGGGCGGCAGTACCGATGTCGGCGCGCGCATTGTCGCCGCGATCGCAGAGAAGATCGCCGGCCAGTCGATCGTGGTCGTGAACAAGGCCGGCGCCGGCGGCCAGGTGGGTTGGACCGAGCTCTCGCGGCACAAGCCCGACGGCTACAACATTGCCTTCATCAACCTGCCCGCCTTGAACACCGTGATCCTCGACCCGGACCGCAAGGCCATCTTCAAGATCGATTCGTTCACGCCGATCGCCAACCAGGTGCTGGATCCGGGCGTGGTGTGGGTCAAGGGAGACAGTCAGTACAAGACGATGCAGAACCTGATCGAGGCGGCCAAGAAAACCCCCAACAAGATCAGCGCCGTCACGACCGGCATTCTGTCGGACGACCACCTCGCGATTCTGATGGTCGAGGAGGTCAATCCCGGCGCCATTTTCCGTATCGCACATCTCGACGGCGGCGCGCCGCAGATGACCGCGATCCTGGGTGGGCACGTGGAGGTCGCGTTCGACAATGTCGGCAGCATCTTCAAGCGCGTACGCAGCGGCGAGGTGCGCGCCCTGGCGGTCATGGACAGCGCGCGCTCGAAGTTCCTGCCCGATGTGCCGACGACCGTCGAGCTCGGCATGAAAAGCGTGGTATCGAGCTCGACGCGCGGCATCGCGGGCCCGAAAGGCATGCCGCCCACGGTCGTGGCACGGTTGCAGATCCTATCCAAGGCAATGGCGGATCCCGAGCACACGCAGAAGCTGGAAGCTTCCGGCCTCGGCATCAAGGTGATGGTCGGCGACGAGTACGCCACGTACTACAAGGAACTGCACGGGAAGGCGGCCAAGTACACCGAGTGGGCGCGCAAGCGGCCGCACAAGTAGCCGCGCCTTTCCCTTCCTCGACGAGGGTCGCGCGCAAGAGTCGAGGCGCGTGTGGCGTTCCCCTCCTCGTCGAGGAGGGGTGGCGGCGCAGCCGACGGGGTGGTGTGGTTTGGCCGCCGAAGGAACCACCCCGTCCACGACACAGTCGTGTCCCGCCCCTCCTTTTGAAGGAGGGGAAAGTCACCATGACCGCGACGTAATCGTGTCCCGCCCTGCCCTACGCGCTCTAGCGCTTCGGGCGTTCGTCCGGCGCGGACACACGTTAAGTGTGTCCGCCAGAGCCGTCCTCACTCTCGACGAGGAGGGGCGTCATCGCGGGGTGATCTACGCCACCGGCTTGACCACGTACCCGTAGCGCTTGTTGGTGCGGCCGTCGCCGCTCTTCTCGTAGTCGACCTTCGCCAAAGAGATGCGATCGCTCTCGAGCTCGGCACGCCGATCGTACTTGTACAGCCGCGCCGAGTTCTCGCCGAAGATCGCGCGTTTGGTCGGGCCGCCCGCGGGGCCGAGCGCCGGGAAGCCGTGCTTTTTCTGCATCTCTTCGGGAATCTCCAGCCGGCGCAGCGCCTCGATCTGCCATTGCGGGGCGCCGGTCCAGACCGCGTCGGTTCCCCATACCACGTGGTCGGCGCCCAGTCCCTTCACCAGCTGCCCCATCATCGCCGCGCACAGGCGCGGCTCGGCGACGGTGCTCTGGGCGAAGATCTGACCGAGATCGCCGTAGACGTTGCTGACGCCGTGCTTGGCCGGAATCTCCGACAGGTCGGTCACCCAGTCAACGCGTCCCGTCTTCTCGAATTGCTCCCAACCAACCGGGAAGGAGCCGCCCGTGAAGCGGAATGCCGAGTGATAGACGATGAAATTGAGCTGGGGCCAATCCTTGGCCGCCTTGCCCACGTCGTCCACATCCGCATACTCCAGCAGCTCAGGGAAGCGCTTGGTCGTCGCCGGCGAGTACAGTCCCTTGTGGACGCAGACGTTGACGAGCCCGGCCTTCACCAGCTTCTCGTAGAAGGGATAGAGCAGCTTCTCGTCGTCCATGCGCCAGGGATGCTTGGACAGCTGCTTGTTGGTGTTGTCGCCGACGGTATAGCCCTTGAACGAATCGGGCTTGAGCAGCTCCATGTCGCGATCGACCTTTTCCATCCAGCCCGGCGTGCCCGGCATGAAGATGGCATGCGAGAACATCCGCTTCGTCCCCGCAAGGCGGTTGACCTTGCTGCGGGCATCGTTCTTCATTTCATTGGTGAGGAACCAGTCGCGCGGATCCTCCGAGCCCGAGCCCGAAATGAGCGCGACCTTGGTGTCACTGTCGAAATAGATTTCCTTGAAGTAGTTCGCGAACTTCAGATCGTCGATGGTCTGCGGCTTGCCCGCGAGCGCCGGGTTCCAGCCGGCCTTGCCCACCGCCTCGCGCTGGCGCACGAAGTTTTCCAGGCGCGTGTCGTCGCGCAGGAAGTGGGTGTGCATGTCCATGATGAACTGGTCGGCGAGCGACTTGGCGCGCTCGTTGGCCATGTCGGGACTGGCCGCTTCGGCCCGGCTTACGCCGAACATCGGACCGTAGACGTCGTTCATGGCGAGAAATGCGGCCGCCATGCCCGAGGCGGTCTTGAAGAACTTGCGCCGGCTGATGCCCTGGTGTTTCGCCAGCTGCGAGCCGAGCGCCTTGATGCGGGCTTCCACCTGCTTCTGCCGCTCGGTCTGCGGTGCAGGCATGAATTCGTCGCTGGAGACGAATTGCGTCGGTATGGGTGAGGGAAACGAATGCGTTTCGGCGGGAAGCAATTGTTCCAGTTCGCTGGGCTCGAGCAGGGACATGGTTTTCCTCCTGGTGGAACGCGGCGCAGGCATTCTGTGCTTGGCCCGTACGCGTGTCAAACATGCGCATGGAGGGGCGATGTTGCGTTGCGATATCGATGGATGCGCCTGGCGCCAGCTGCGTAGTTCGTCTCAGGCCAGCGGCGTAGATGGCCCTGACGCCAGCGGTTCAGTTGCAGTGTCAGGCGCCGAATGCCGTGCATCGGCAAGCGCGAGTGCGATAATGCGATCGCCATCGGGAGCCGGGAGTGACCCGATCGGTCCGTGCTCGACGCCGTTGCGCCCCAGCGATCGCCCGTACGCGAGGCGTTGGGATGGCTGCGGTGAAAATGCCACCAGCCTACAGAGGAATGACCATGATCTACGAGTTCAGGACATACGACATCAAGCCAGGCTCACTGACCGAAGTGGAAAAGCGCTACGGCGAAGCCTATGAGCAGAGAAAGAAGCTGTCCGAGCTGTTCGCGTTCTGGCACACCGAAATCGGGCCCTTGAATCAGATCATCCACGTGTGGGCGTACAAGGATCTGGAAGAGCGTGGCCGCATCCGCGCCGAGGCGGTCAAGGCCAAGGTCTGGCCGCCCGCGATCGGCGAATTCCTGGTCAATCAGAAGTCCGAAATCTTCATCCCGGCACCGTTCTGCCCCGAAGCGAAACCGGGCAAGATGGGCCCGTATTTCGAGATGCGCACCTATACCTATGCGGCCGGAGCGCTGCCCAACGTGCTCGAGAACTGGGGCGCCGCACTGCCCGAGCGCATGAAGTACAGCAAGCCCTGCTTCGTCGGTTATTCCGAACTGGGCGCGCTCAACAAATGGCTGCATATCTGGCCCTATTCGTCGATCGATCAGCGCAACGCCATCCGCGACCAGGCGCGGGATGCCGGCGTGTGGCCGCCTTCGGCGCTCGCTTCCAAGCAAGGGCGTAAGGTTATTCCTTATGTTGCGCAGGAGAACAAGATCGTCATGTCGTCGAGCTTTTCGCCGCTGCAGTAGTCCAGTAGTCGTATCCGCGCGCGTCGCCGCATCGGTGCGCAGCCGGCATTCGCGCGCGCAGCTTTCCTGTGCGCGCGTAGTCCTTTAACGGGCGCAGCGTTATCGCGCGCAGCTTTTGCTGGCGCGGCATTGCGCAGGCAGATAGATCGCGCGCGCGCACGAGCCGGCTGCCATTACATCGGGGAGGTTCGGAATGTCGCGACTACTTTGGCAGCGCGCACTTGCGCCGCTGGGATTCGTGGCTGCACTGCTCTGGGTGAACGGCTCGCCAGCCGCTTACCCCGAAAAGCCCGTTCGGATGATCGCGCACAGGCGATCACCGAGATGAAACCCGGCAATCGAATCACGTTCACATTGATACGATTTCTTTCGATGCCGCGGCGCTGAACCTGTCGACCTTCCTGAGTCTCTGAGCGCAAGAGCCTGTCGACCCGGGGAGAAGAACATGACGATACCTTCGATTCCGAACGCCGGCTCCGCCGATCTGCCCAGGCCGCTGGACATCAACGAGGTATTCCGCGGCGGCGGCCGCTCGGTCGAGTTTCTCGACGAGATCAACCAGGCCTCCGTTGTCATGCTGTGCGAGACTGGCATCGTCCCACGCGAGCTCGGCAGCCGCATCGCGCGCGGTATCGCCCAGGTCATGGCGAACGAGCCGCGGGCGCAACGCTCCGCCGACTACCTCGACTACGAGCCGCAGCTGATCGCCGTGGCCGGCCCCGAAGCGTCGCGCCTGCATTCGGGCGGCAGCCGCCAGGACATCGCCAGCACGATCGCACGCATGAACCTGCGCGACGGACTGCTGCAGGAATGCGAGGCGCTGATCGACGTGCGCCGTAAGCTTGTCGCGCTGGCCGAGAACCACAAGGAAACCATCATTCCCGCCTACACGCACGGCGTGCAGGCGCAGCCCACGACCTTCGCACACTACCTGCTCGCGTTTGCTTCCGCGCTCGCGCGCCAGACCGAGCGCATGCGTGAAGCCTATGCTCGCATCAACTGCAATCCGCTCGGAGCGGCCGTCCTTGCCACGTCGAGCTTTCCGCTCGATCGCAAGCGCCTGGCCGAGTTGCTGGGCTTCGATGGCCTGCTCGAGAATGCCTACGACGCCAACCATCTCGCCCCGATCGATGCTTTCCTCGATCTGGCCGGCGACTACCGCTCGTACGATCCGGTGCCGTGCACTCGCCCGCTGCAGGTGCTGAAGCTGTTCGCCGAAGTCGTGGACGGGATCGTGGTCGACAAGGACCGGGCGCTGGAGGAAGTGCACGCCGACTACTCGACCACGACCACGACCGAGATCGCCGATGCGCTCCTGCAGCGCGCGCAGGTGCCGTTTCGCGTCGGCCATCACTTCGCTTCGCTCCTCACCGACTACGGCCGCTCGCATCGACTGCGATTGAGCGACATACCGTTCTGCGAAGTGCAACGAATCTACCGGGACGAAACGAAGCAGCCGCTGCCGTTGAGCGAGAGCGAGTTCGGCCAGGTGATCAGCGCGTACTACATGGTCTCCGGCCGCAGAGGTGTCGGTGGGCCGCAGCTTGCGGAGATCGATCGCATGCTGGCCGACGAGAGCGCGCGGGCCGCGAACGACCGTGCCTGGCATGACGAAAAGCTACGACGACTCGCGGATGCGCTGTGCGAACTGGAGCAACGATTCCGCGCGATCGCGGCCGGCTGACCCGCGGGCGCGTGCTGCCGGTCGCGACCGGAAGCGAGCCAGCGCAATCTCAGACCGCCTTCCGCGCGACGGCGTGATTGGAGATCACCTCGAGCACGCGCTTGCCGCCGGTCGCGAGCAGCTCCGTGCGCACGACGGCGACATTGCGCCCACGCTGCAGGACGCTCGAGCGCGCGCTCAGGCCCTTGCCCTGGCCGGGACTGATGTACCAGGCCGATGCGGCCGTCAGCAGCGGATGGTGCGGGACCGCGGCGATGGCGGTGAACAACGCCGTGCTGATCGAGAAGCCGCCCTGCACATGGCCGACGCGATTGCCGATGTGCAATCCAATGGGGAGCCGGCCGACCGTGCGCTCGCCGCTTTTGCGCACAACCGGCGACCAGAGCCGATCGGCGAACTCGCCGTCTTTCGCGTCGCGCAGCGACTGAGCAACCCGGCGCATGGCGGCGCGCTCCATCGCATCGAGCTCGGCTGGCTTCAACAGCGGCGCGGGCGGTGCCGGCTCGGTGCGCGCCCAGGGCAATGGATGCATCGCACGCCCGTCGGGCGCCGGCGGCCGCGCCCAGGTGCCGGACATGCGCAGAATCTCCCTGTCCTCCGAGGTCAGCCGGCCGAAGCAATCCGCCTCGGCCAAGGCGGTGCGCTCGGAAAATCCGGTCGAGTGGGCCTCCGCCCGAAGCCGGCCACGCGCCTCGCCGCCGAGGAAGCGCAGGTGCAGCGCCATCGTCGCCGTGCGGATGCTCGGATCGACGAAGGTGCGGCAAGCCTGTGCGAGCGCGAAATCGGCCAGGCACGTGACCGCCGCCAGATGCGTCGTGCCGTCCGGATTCGCATTGTGGGCGCCGGTATCCATCTCCAGCACCACGCCGCCGGTGTCGTAGCGGATGCATTGAAGGTCCAGGAAATAGCCGGGGAAGTTGTATCCGGGCGTACGGTTGTTCGATAGCGCGGTGAGCGCGCGGCGGCGTATGGATTCGGCCTCTGCAGGAGTCATCGTAGGGTTCGGGTTGTTGTCGTGTGATCCGGTTGGCTGGGTCGCCATTGTCGCATGCGAGACCGCCGCTCTACGATCGCGATCGAAACTGATCGCGATCGAACCTGTCCTGATCGCGATCGAACCTGATCGCGACCGAACCTTGCTGCGTGCTGGGCAAGCGCATAGACTTCGATGATTCCTGTGGCGCGGCTTCGACCCCACGCCGCGATCCAATTTCCGAAAACACGCAGGCAGGAGACGTTATGGCAACGGGCCCGAAGCAGGCCAGCACCGGCAACGGCATCACAGGCGCGCGTGCGCTGGTGGACACGCTGTTGCGCGAAGGCATCGATCACGTGTTCGGCATACCGGGAACCCAGAACCTGGCGATCCTCGATGCGCTGCGCGACACGCCGCGCATCCGCTTCATCCTCACCCGCCACGAGCAAGGCGCCGCCTTCATGGCGTATGGTTTCGCGCGCGCTTCCGGCAAGGCGTCGGTGGTCACCGCGACCGAAGGCCCCGGCGTGACCAACCTCGCAACCGGAATCGGCGCAGCCAACCGCGCGTTCCTTCCGGTGATCAGCGTGTGCGGCGTGCAGGAAAGCGAGGTGCGCGAGCGCGACGCGACTCAGGACATGGATCAAGTGGCGTTCATGCGCCCGCTCACCAAGTGGGCTTACAGCATCCCCAACACCGCCAAGGTGCAGGAGTCGATGCGCAAGGCCTTCCGCGTCGCCTTGACCGAGCCGCGCGGCCCGACGCACGTGGAAGCCTCCAGCGAGATCCTGCTGCAATCGATCGAGCAGGAAGCGATCGAGCCCGCGGCCTATCGCAATAGCGTGCTGCCGGTCTGCGATCCCGCGCAGATCGATCGCGCCTTCGAAGCGATCGCCGCCGCGCAGCGGCCGGTGTTCGTGGTCGGCCGCGGCGTGCTGAACGAGCAGGCAGCCGCCGCGATGATCGAGCTGGCCGATCGCACCGGCATCCCGGTGGCGGCGCTGCAATACTCGCCCGATGCGTTTCCGACCGATCATGCCAGCGCCCTGGGGCCGCTCGGGCGCAATGGCTGGGAGAGCGCCAATACCACCGTGCCGCAGGCCGACGTCATCGTCGCGATCGGTGCGCACATGGACGTGTATTCGACCATGTTCCGGTACGGCATCTTCAGCAAGGATGCGAAGCTCGTCCACCATACCGCGGCGCCGGGCCACATCGGCATCGTGTTCCCGGTGAGCGTCGCCGTCACGGGGTCGACGGCGAGCTTCATCGCCGGCTTGAGCCAGCGCGCCGGGGCGAAGGGATTGCGCAAGGCTTGGATCGACGTCGCAAAGGTGCGCGACAAACACGACAGCGAGCGCAACGCAATCGTGCGTCCGGACGCCGTGCCGATCCAGCCGCAGTTCGTCGCGCATACCTTGCGCGAAGTGCTGCCGAGAAACGGCATGGTCGTCACCGATGCGGGCAACGCCGGTAAGCATGTACGCAACTACTATGGCACCTACGCGCCCGGCACCTTCATCACCATCGAGGACTGGGGTTCGGTGGGCGGCGCGTTCCCGATCGCGCTCGGCGCCAAGCTGGCGCGGCCCGATCGGCCGATCATCGCCGCCGCCGGCGACATGGGCGCGCTGTGCAACATCGGCGAGTTCGAGACCGCGATGCGCGAAAACATTCCGGTAGTGCTGGTCGTGTTCAACGACCAGGGGCTCGGCAACGAGCGCGCGTTCCAGCAGGCGCACTACGGCGGGCGGCTGTTCGCCGTCGACTATCGCAATCCGGACTTTGCCGCGCTGGTGCGCTCGTTCGGCGGGCACGGCGAGCAGGTCACAAAACCGCAGGACTTGAAGGGCGCGCTCGAACGCGCACTGGGGTCCGGCAAGCCGGCGCTGGTCGAGGTTGCGATCGACCAGAACACGCTCGCGCCGGTGGTGTTCAAGGCTTGATGGCGCACGCGCGGTCGCGTAGTCACGGCGTTTCGTTCATCCACCCCGAGGGCGGCGTGAGCTTCCCGGGCGAGGGGCGGCAACATGAGCTTCCCGGGCGAGGGGCCCCACGCAGTGGGGATCGACCGCAAAGCGAATGGCGCCGGGCACCGACGGCTTGGCGGTTTCAGTTGCATCTATCGGTTCGGAGGTGCCCACGCAGTGGGGATCGACCGCAAAGCGAATCGACGCCGGCCTCCGACGGCTTGGCCGTCGAGGTGAGATGTGCATCCGGAGGAGGTCAGGTATGACGACAAGCAGCAGCGCACCGACCCTGTTCCACTTCTCGTTCGCGGTCGACGATCTGGATCGCGCGCGTAACTTCTACGGCGAGCTGCTCGGCTGCCCCGAAGGCCGCAAGCTGCCGGGACGGGCGGACTTCAACTTCTTCGGTCACCACATCGTGGCCCATCTGGCTCCGACCGAGATCGTGGGCGGCCAGGGAAGAAAATTGGGAGAATCCGGCAAGACGCCGTTGCGTCATTTCGGCGTGGTGATGACCTTGGAGGACTTTCAGCGCACGGCTGAGAAGCTCACGGCACATGGGGCGGACTTCCTCAACAAGCCGGCGGTAACGCAGAAGGGCACGATCCGCGAGCAGATGCTCATGACCGTGACCGATACCTGCGGCAACGCGATCGAGTTCAAGGGCCTGCGTGACATCACGGACGTTTACGCGGTGGAGAACAAGTGATTCGCCGCATGCAAACCACACCACCCCGCCTCCTTCGCCGGCGCCCCTCCTCGTGAGAGGAGGGGCAATAGACCTCCCCTCCTTTTCAAGGAGGGGCTGGACGCGACAACGTCGCGGACGGGGTGGTCTCACGCGACCGAGAACCACACCGTCGATTCGCTCTAGTCGCGCACGCCGGGCCGGGTGAGGGCCGCGGGTTCGAGCAAGCGCTCGAGCTCTTCGCGTGCGAGGCCCGTCATCTCGACCGCCACGTCCAGGATCGGCCGGCCCTCCGCATAAGCGCGCTTTGCGATCTGCGCGCCGCGCTCGTAGCCGATGCGCCGATTGAGCCCGGTCACCAGGATCGGGTTGCAGCCCAGCTGTTCGCGTAGTCTCGCCTCGTTGATCGTCATGCCGGCGATGGCTCGGCTGGCCAGCGCGCGGCAGGCGTGCGCCAGCAGCTCGGTCGACTGCAGCAGATCGTGCGCGATCAACGGCAGCATGACGTTCAACTGAAAGTTGCCCGACTGGCCGGCGACGGTGACAGTGGCGTCGTTGCCGATCACCTTGGCGCACACCATCGCGACCGCTTCGGGAATCACCGGATTGATCTTGCCCGGCATGATGCTGCTGCCGAGCTGCAAGGCCGGCAGGCTGATCTCCGCCAGCCCCGTCAGCGGACCGCTGTTCATCCAGCGCAGGTCGTTCGCGATCTTCATCAGGCTCACCGCCGTCACCTTGAGCTGCCCGCTCAACTCGACCGCGGTGTCCTGGCAGCTGAGCGCTTCGAAATAATTCTCGCTGGCCGAAAAGACGACGCCGGTTTCATCCGACAGCGCCCGCGCCACGCGCGGCCCGAAATCGGCCGGCGCGTTCACGCCGGTTCCGACTGCCGTACCACCCTGCGCCAGCGCCCGCAGCCGAGGAGCGACGTTGTCGATGCGCTCGATGTCGTGGCGGACCTGCGCTGCCCATCCGCCGAGCTCCTGCGCAGCCGTCAAGGGCATCGCATCCATGAGGTGCGTGCGGCCGGTTTTCACGATGGCTTGCATCTCGGCTGCGCGGGCTTCGATCGTCCCTGCCAGCGTGTCCAGCCCCGGCCGAAGTTGTTCTTCGACCAGCAGCGCCGCGCTCACGTGGATCACGGTCGGTATCACGTCGTTGCTGCTTTGACTCATGTTGACGTGGTCGTTCGGATGCACCGCGCGCCCGAGCGCTGCGGTCGCGACCTGCGCGATCACCTCGTTCGCATTCATGTTCGTGCTGGTGCCGGAGCCCGTCTGGAAGATGTCGAGCGGAAAGTGCGCGTCCAGCTCGCCGCGAGCGACGCGCATCGCGGCATCGAACACCGCCGCCCCGATCGAACCATCCAGCAGGCCGAGCTCCTGGTTCACGCGCGCGCAACAGGCCTTCACCAGGCCTAAGCCCCGCAGAAACGGCCGTGGCATGCGCAGACCGCTCAATTGAAAATTATCGACGGCACGCTGAGTTTGCGCGCCGTAGAGGGCGTCAGCCGGAACCGCGATCTCGCCCAGGCTGTCGTGCTCGACTCGGGTGCTCATCGCGTGCTCCGGTCATGGGAGAAAGCAGCCATGGTAGCGCGGCGCGAACGCCCGACGTGCAACGACCCGGCAGGCCAGGAACTTCAGGATAGCGCTTGCCGGGTCGCTGCCGATGACTTACCTGCTCGTCGCTACTTGTCGTCCGCTACTTGTCGTCCTGGGACTGCGAACTCTTTTGCGGCTGCAAATTCCTTTCGTGGCCCTTCACCTTGGCGTGCTGCTTGCCCTGCTGCTCGGCCTTCTGCATATCGCGCGCTTCGCGTTCGTCGCGTGGTGCGGCCTTCTTCGCGTCTTTCTCGACATCGGCCGATTGCAGATAGTCCTTGGTGCGCTCGTTGTAGTCGCGCGTGGCCTGGTAGTTGCCTTCGCCGTGAACCTGCTTTTTCATGGCTGCCTCCTCGACAAAAATGTCACAGCGGGAGGCGCAAGGCACGTGCCCGCACGCACGCGGGTCACACCGGATCAGCCGTTGCCGCGCTCGTACTCGCGCAGCCGGTTGTAGAGCGTCTTGGGGCTCACGCCGAGCAGCTCGGCCGCCTGCTCGCGCCGGCCGCCGCAGTAGTCCAGCGTGGCGAAGATGAGCTTTCGTTCCATCTCCGCGATCGAGGTGCCGACACGCACGGTGACGCTCGCGCCATCGGCGGGAGCGGCGGCGGCGGACGAGACGGCATCGAACGACAGGCAGTCTTCGTCGATCTCGTTACCCTCGGCCATGATGAAGGCGCGCTGAATGGCATTGCGCAGTTGGCGCACGTTTCCAGGCCAATGATAGGCGGTCAGTGCCTCGATCGCACCGGGCGTGAAGCGTTTCGAGGCTTTCTCCAGAGTATTGAGCTCGCCGAGGAAGTTCTGCCCGAGCAGCTCCACGTCGTCGCGCCGTTCGCTCAGCGGCGGCACGTCGATGCGAAAGACGTTGAGCCGATACAGCAAGTCCTCGCGCAGCTTACCCTGTGCGACGGCCTCGTAAGGGTCCCGGTTGGTGGCGGCGATGATGCGCACGTCGATCTCGATCGATTCCGTGCCGCCGATGCGCTGGAACATGCGCGTCTCGAGCACGCGCAGCAGCTTCACCTGCAGGTCGAGCGGCATCTCGGTGATCTCGTCGAGCAGCAGCGTGCCGCCGTGGGCGCGCTCGAAATAGCCTTGATGCTGGCGGGCGGCGCCGGTGAAGCTGCCCTTCTCGTGACCGAACATCTCGCTTTCGATCAGTTGCGGCGAGATGGCGCCGCAGTTCACGGCGAGGAAGGCGCGGTCGCGGCGCCGGCTCAGCTCGTGGATGGCCTGCGCGACGACTTCCTTGCCCGTGCCGCTCTGACCGCAGACCAGTATGCTCACCGAAGTGCGCGCGACGCGCGTGATCTGGTGATAGATCTCACGCATCACCTTCGACCGACCCCAGAGCGGCCCGAAGCGGCCGATCTCGCTCACATCCTTCTCGAAGCTCGCGATCCGCTTCTGCAGCTCGGCGGGCGGCGTCACGCGCGACAGGATGTTCTTCAGATGGCGGAAATTGATCGGCTTGACGAGGTAGTCGGTGGCGCCCAGGCGCAGCGCCTGGATCGAGGTATCGAGGCTCGCGTGGCCCGTGATCATGACCACTTCGCTGCCGGAAAAGGCTTCCGGGCGATCGGCGAACAAATCCATGCCGTTCCCGTCCGGCAAGACCAGGTCCAGCAGGACGAGGTCGGGCTCGCGCAGGGCCAATTGCTGGCGCGCCTCGGCCAGCGTATGCGCCGTAGCCGTGGTGAATCCCTCGCCCTTGATAAGCTCGGCGAGCATATCGGCGGAATCCGGGTCGTCTTCTACGATCAGCGTATGAGGCATGGGCGGCGCGTACGCGTGCCGCCGATCGGCGGCACGTCAAGCAGCGATTGTTCGTCCGGCGATTCTACCCCGGTTCGGACGAAACGTGTCCTGCGTGCTCCTGTCCCGCGCGCTCCTGGCTCCTGTCCCGAGCAAATGCCGCCCGCCCTCAGCGGAAAGCTTCCGCCGAAGGAGGATTCGTCCCCACGCGCCGCGCATCCCTCGCGGGAGGAGGTCGCGAGGTCGTGGCGATGGCGTGGTCAGCCGAGCCGCCGATGTAAGGCTCGAGCCGGGCGCGGGGGACGAAATACGTTGGCCCAATGCGTTGGCCCTCGTGCTTGCAACGCGCATGCCCTGGCGGGCCTCGAGCAGCGGCTCGGGCTTTTCGGAGAAAACACCGCTGCGAGCCGCGGGCGTGCCGCTTGCTGTCAGCGACACCGACGCTGCGGTACTGGCGCGCGTGCGCCGGCTTGGCGCGACGTTATCATGCCAATGTATTGAGCTCGACTCATGCGCAACGGTTCGCCGTGAACGCTTCCGCCGACGCGCCTCGCATCATGGTCGTGGTTGCGCACCCGCGCGGCGAGCAAAGTCTGAGCGCGGCGATCGCCGCCTCCTATGCCATCGGCGCGCGCTCGCAAGCTTCGGCGCAAGTCCATATACGGGACTTGAGCCAGGCGCGGTTCGATCCGAACGTGCGCACGCCATCCCCGTGCGACCATATCCTGGAACCGGACCTCGCGTCGCTACGCGGCGACATCGAATGGGCCAGTCATCTCGTGTTCGTCTTCCCCACGTGGTGGGGAACGATGCCGGCGCTGCTCAAGGGCATGCTCGACCGCGTGTTGACGCCGGGCTGGGCATTCCGCGTAACCGAAGGCGGCAGCGGCTACGAGGGCTGTCTCACCGGACGCACGGCGGAGATCATCACGACGATGGATACGCCCGCGCCGGTGTATCGCGTGATCTATGGGGCCGGGCGTTCGCCTGGCTACGGGCGTTGCGCCTGCAGTTCTATCCCATGACCTTCCTCGCTTACCTCCTCGGTGCGGCTGCCGCCCTGCGGCCGCTCGACATGAAGACGTTCTGGCTGGGTTACGCCATGCTGTTCTGCGTCGAGGCCGCAACCGTATTCAGCAACGAGCTGATCGACGAGCCGAGCGACCGGCACAATCGCCACTATGGTCCCTTCAGCGGCGGCTCGCGCGTGCTGATCGAGGGCAAGCTCAGTCGGGTGGTTCGTGCTGCTGCCGATGTTCGGCATGATCGCCTGAAGCACGCTCGTCGGGAAAGTATTGCCGGCCGCGGCTCTCGGAGTCCCCCGTGGTTAGGGGCACAGCGGGCACGTCGATTGCGAGGCGGACCTAACTCTGTAGGGAGACCCCGCGATGATTCCATCGGTCCATAATCTTGCGACGCTGTTGAATCGTTTCGATTGCGCGATGCTCACCGTGATCGATGCCGAGGGTCGCCCCCGCACCCGCCCGATGACGCCGTTGAAGGCGCCGTTCAACGGCCATCTCTGGTTTCATGTCGGCGCCGACGGCCAGCCGGCAAGCGAGATCGGGCGCGGCGCGGACGTATCCGTCGCTTACGGAGCCGCAGACGCCGGCCCCTACGTCACCGTATATGGTTGGGCGATCGTCCTGCGCGATCCGCCCTATGTACGCTCAGTCTGGCGCGCTGCCAGCGAAGGCCGCCATCTACCCCACACTTTGTCGAAGCAGCTTATTTGCGTGACCGCCCGCGCGGCGGAAGTGTGGGATGCCGCTTCCACGGCAAGCCGGCGCATTTTCGCATTCTCCAACGCGCACCCTATGTGCGAAGAGGACAGCGCCGTGGCTCACGAAGCAGCCGTCGCGCCCCGCCTGGTCGTCAGTTCGGGTATCTCCTGCGCGCAGTGATCGGCCCAGCGCAGTTCGGCTAACCCTTTCACCGGCAGATGATCCGAAGCGCTGCGCGCCAGCGCACTGACGTGCGCGCGCACGGTGGAGACGATGCTTGGCCGGGATACCCAGATCCGGTCGAGCCGGAAGGCCGGACACATCGAAGGAAAACTGCGCGGCGCCGGTGGCCGCCCGAAGTGCGCGTGCAGCCAGCGCAACGGCCGCCCCCAGGTGAACCACTCGTTGATGTCGCCGAGCAGCACGACCGGACAAGTCTGCTGCATCACCACCGGCAGTAGGCGCTGGATTTGCGTACGCCGTTCCGCGGGCGACAGGCCGAGGTGCGTCGCGATGACGCTAATGCGTGCCGCATCGCAGTCGAGCTCGACGTGGATCGCCCCGCGCGGCTCCCTGCCCTGCACGCCCAGATCGATCGTGGACATCGAGCGCAATGCAAAACGCGTAAGGAGCGCGTTGCCATAGTGCGCGAAATGGCCGAGCAGCTCGGCGCCTGCGATCGCCTTCAATCCCGTAACGGCGCTGACACGGTTGAGGAACAGCCCCCCACCGCGTTCGAGACGCGGCACTTCCTGCAGCGCCACGATGTCGCCGCCGACCTCGCTCAATACGGCTGCGACGCGCCCGGGATCGGCACGACCGTCCCAACCGAGGCAACCGTGAACATTGTAGGAAACGAGGTTGATCCGCACTTGTTGAATGCCCTTGCCGGCAGCCGGGATGCAAACCATGTTCCCGCTTGGATTGCAGGCTGGCATGACAGCTGCGAGACGGCTGATCGTCCTACTAAGATTGCGGAGATAGCCATGACGATCAAGCGATTCTTTTACGTGCTGCTGGTCTCGCTGAGCTTGACGGCCTGCAGCAATATGCCTGGCTTCACCGGCACCGGCATCGACAACACTCAGGTCCGTTCCGGCTACGGCACGGTGGAATCGGTCGAGGTCGTCGACCGCAACAATCCGGGCATTCTGGGCGCCATCGGCGGCGCGGTGGTCGGCGGGCTGATCGGCAACCAGATCGGAAGCGGCAGCGGCAACACCGCAGCCACTATCGCGGGTGCGGCCGGTGGCGCAATTGCGGGCCGCGAAGTCGAACGGCGCGTACGCTCCGACGACCTCTTCAAGATCTACGTGCGTATGGACGACGGCACCTATCAGGCGATCGCACAGGAATCGTCGCCGATACTGCGACCGGGTGATCGCGTGCGAGTGGAAAACGGCGTGGTCACGCCGATCTCGTGAGCTTGCGACACCCCCGAGGCTACATCATGAGCGACCCCAAAAGGCCCCCGCCCAAGAACGATCCGAGCGCTCACGATCCGAGCGCCGAGCACGATCCGAGCGCCGAGCTCGGGCTGCGCAATCCGGTGCGCGACCAGGAGCGCATCGGCGAGCAGAAGTACAGCGTGACGCCGCCGCGCTCCAAGGTGCGCGCGCCGGAGGATAGCGAGTCGGGCAAGGTCTCGTGTCGCGCCTGCAACGCCGAGCTCGACCCCACGCGCTCGTATCGCATCGACGCCGAAGAATACATCTATCACTTCTGCGGCACCGAATGCTACGCGCACTGGCGCGAGGGCGAGGATCGCGGCAGCGCCGGGACGCGGTAGCGGGCGAGCGAGGTTACGGAACGCTCGTGCGCTGCTCCGGTCGCACATGAGGAGGCGGGGCTGGTGACAGCTTCCGCCTTGCGTTGCTCGCGGACCGCAACCAAAGTACCGCAACCACCTACCGCAAAAGCGCCGGGAGGAATCGATGCAGGAGTTTTTCGCCGAGCTGCCCGCGTGGGCTTTGTCGCTCATCGTCTTGGCGTTCATGGTGATCCTGGGGTTCGTCGCGCACTCCGTCGTCTACGCGATCGCCGCCCGGATCGCCCGGCGCACGCCGCGTCCATTGGACGAACTGCTCGTCTCGCATAGCAGGGCGCCCGCACGCCTGCTGTTCCCTTTGCTCTTCATCATCCTGGCTTGGAGCGCCATTCCACCGGCGCCGGAGATCGCGTTCACCGGCGAGCGCGTGCTGGGGGCGCTGTTCATCGTCGGCATCGCCTGGCTGCTGGTCAAGATGCTGGCGGTGTTCAGCGATTGGGTCGCGTTGCGCTACCCGGTCGACATCGCGGACAACCTTGCGGCTCGACGTGTCCGCACCCAGGCGAGCATCTTCCGCCGCATTGCAGGCACGATTGTCGGGGCGATCGCAGGGGCGCTCATCCTGATGAAGATTCCCGGTGCGGAGAACGTGGGTGCAAGCCTGCTCGCATCCGCCGGGATCGCCGGCATCATCGTCGGCGCGGCGGCCAGACCGGCACTCTCCAACCTGCTCGCCGGCTTGCAGCTCGCGCTCACTCAGCCGATCCGGCTCGACGATGTGGTCATCGTGGAAGGCGAATGGGGGCGCATCGAAGAGATCACCAACACCTACATCGTGGTGCGCATCTGGGACCTGCGCAGGCTGGTCGTGCCGTTGAGCTATTTCATCGAGAACCCGTTTCAGAACTGGACCCGGCAAACCTCCGAGCTGCTCGGCACGGTCTATCTCAACGTGGATTACACCGTGCCGCTCGACGAAATGCGCGCCGAGCTGCACGCCATTCTGCAAAGCTCGAAACTGTGGGACGGCAAGGTGTGGAATCTGCAAGTCGTGGAAGCCACGGAGCGCACGGTTCAATTGCGCGCGCTGATGAGCGCCCCGGACGCCTCGACGGCGTGGGATCTGCGTTGCGAAGTGCGGGAGCGACTGATCGGCTTCATCCAGGAACGCTTTCCCGACAGCCTTCCGCGCGCACGGGCTGAGATCCGCGGCGCGCTCGACACAGCCGGACGCGAGCATTTGCACGGCAAGGCTCCGGGCCCGGATCTGCTGCCGTCGCCTCGCGGCGAGGAGTCCGGCGCGACGCACGAGCCGGAGCCGACACGCGTGTGACGCTCAGCCCGCCCAAGGGGCTGGAATGGCGATTGCGTGACGTCGGTCCTGACCGCGGGGGCATGCCATGCGAATAGCCATCCGTTACGCCGTCATCTCGGGCACTTTCGGAGCGTTGCTCGCCTGCACCCAACCCGGCGACGAGCATGTTCGCCCCGAGCCGCAAGGCGCTCCGGAGCGTGGCGAATCGTGCGCTCCGCCGCAGGACTGCCCTGCGCCCAAGCCGCCGGGGCGCGCTGCGAAACCGGTCAAACCGGCCGTGCCCGCGGTACCCGATTCACCGATCAAGGTCGACTGTACCAAGCTGCCGACGCAGCTCGAGCGCGACACCTGCACCAATCGAAAGCAGTCCACCGGATAGCCCTCCACGGATAGCCACCCGGGGCCGCCGCGGGCACATCCTCGCGCGGCATCACTCGTGGCTGCCGCCGAGGTGGCTGCAACCGAGGTGGCTGCCCCCGAGGCATGTCGCTTGCGTTGTGTCGCGCGTACCCGGGCGCGGTCTTGCAGCCGGGGCAAATTCGTAGCAACTGCCGAGGTGTCCATGAGCCGAACCGCCCGCCTACGTCTTTCTCGCCTCGGACGCGGATTCGTCGTTCATCACGGGAATCGTGCTGCAGGTCAGGGGCGGAGAGACCACCGGTGGATAGCGGCCCGCTGAGCGCGTTGCTCAACATCAACGGCGTGGCCCACTCGCTGCTGCTCGAGCCGCGCCGCTCGCTGCTCGACGTGCTGCGCGACGACCTTCAGCTCACCGGCGCCAAGAAGGTCTGCGACATGGGCAACTGCGGCGCCTGCACCGTTCTGGTCGACGGACGCGCGATGTACGCATGCCTCAAGCTCGCGATCGAGTGCGATGGAGCCGAGATCACGACCATCGAGGGTCTCGACGCGAACGGCGAGCTGGATCCCGTGCAGCAGGCATTCATCGCAGCCGATGCATTCCAGTGCGGTTTTTGCACCCCCGGTCAGATCATGAGCCTGAAGGCGCTGCTTGCCGACAATCCGCATCCCGCGGACGCGGACATCGAGCGTGCACTGAGCGGCAACCTCTGCCGCTGCGGGGCGTACCGCAATCTTCTGCGCGCAGGGCGCATCGCAGCCGGACGCGATGCGGATGCGCATGCTACCGACGATGCCTACGATGGATGAGGCGCATCCCCGTACGCTGGAAGCGACGGAGCACCCGGAATCCGTCGCGCGGGTCGGGTCCGCCGCGTCGGTGCGTTCACCCATCGCAGCGCGCCTCGAAGGCGCGGAAAAAGTCACCGGCCGGGCGCGCTATGCGAGCGACGTGCATCTTCCTGGAATGCTCTGGGTCGCGGTGCTGCGAAGCCCGCACGCACATGCGCGCATTCGCAGCATCGACGAGCGCAAGGCGCTTGCCCTGCCCGGCGTGCACGCCGTCTTGAGCCTCAACAACGCCCCTGCCATTTCGTGGTACGACCGCGGCGTTCTATTCGAGCGCACGCCGCGCTTCGCCGGCGAAGAGGTGGCTGCGGTCGCTGCGGAGAGCGAGCGCATCGCCGAGGACGCGGTGCGCCTGATCGAAGTCGACTACGAGCCGCTGCCGTTCGTGCTGGAACTGGCCGCCGCACGCGCGCCGGGAGCGCCCAGCGTTCATGCCGAAGGCAATCTGGCCGACCAACCGTCCGTCCAGAGCCGCGGCAACGTGCGCCGCGGCATGCGCGAAGCCGAGCTCATCATCGATCGCGTCTATACCACGCAGGTGGCGCTGCACAACAGCCTCGAGCCGCACGCCTGCACCGCCGTCTGGGAAGGCGAACAGCTGACGCTGTATGCATCGACCCAGGGCGTGTTCGCGCTGCGCAAGGAGGTGGCGGAAAAGCTGGAACTGCCGGAGAACCGGGTGCGCGTATTCGCCGAGCATATCGGCGGCGCTTTCGGCGCCAAGCAGGTCGCATGGAAGCACGACGTCATCGCCGCGCTGCTCGCCCGGCAAACGCGCCGTCCGGTTCGCTTCGTGCTCGACCGTGCGGGCGAGAACCTGGCCGCGGGCAATCGCAATGGCACGCGCCAGCACGTGCGCATCGGTGCGAAGCGCGACGGCACGCTCGCCGCGATCTGCGCCGAGGTGGACGTGCAGATCGGCGCCTACCGGGCGGGCGGCGAAGGCAGCATCGCCGACGGGATCTACCACTCGCTGTACGCCTGCCGCAACGTGCGCACCGAACAACGCATCGTGTACACGCATACCGGGCCGGCGATCGCGTTCCGCGCGCCCGGCTATGTCGAAGGCGCATTTGCGCTGGAGTCCGCGATGGACGAGCTGTCACGGGCGCTTTCTATCGATCCGATCGAGCTGCGGCTGCGCAACTACACCGAGACCGACCAGATGCGCAGGAAACCGTACACCTCGCCCGATAGCCTGCGCCTGTGTTACGAGCGAGCGCGCAACGCGTTCGGTTGGCGCAGCTATGCGCGCGCGCCCGCCACGGGGCCGATGCGGCGCGGCATCGGCTTCGCTGCGCACGACTGGGTGGGCGGCGGCGGTTATCCTCCGGGACGCGTTCGCGTGACGCTCAATCCCGAAGGCAGTGTCCGGCTCGATACCGGCACGCAGGACATCGGCACCGGGACGCGCACGGCGCTGGCGCAAGTCTGCGCGCAAACACTCGGTGTTCCGCTCGGCTCCGTTCAGGTCGTTCTCGGCGATACACGCAGCGAACTGCACTCGCCCGTGAGCTCGGGCAGCGCGACGCTCGCGACCCTGGGTCCGGCAGTACAGGCGGCCTGCGAGCAGGCGCGCCGGCGCGTGCTCGAGAGCGCATCGAGCCTGCTTCACGTCGGCGCGGACCGGCTTCGCATCGAGAACGGCCGCATCCATTCGGACGAACCCGGTTCGGAGCCGCTCGACATGGCGCGGATCTGCGCCGCGGTCGGTACGCGCTTGATCCAGGCCACCGGCAAGCGCGGCTCCAACCGCCGCTCGCACTCGGTGCGCACGTTCGGCGCCCAGTGCGTGGAGGTGGAAGTCGATACCGAAACCGGCCAGGTGCGGGTGCTGCGCGTGGTCGCCACGCACGATTGCGGTCGGATCATCAATCGCAATCTGGTGGACAGCCAGGTGATCGGCGGCGTGACGCAGGCCGTCGGCTTCGCGCTCACCGAGCAACGCATCGTCGATCCAGGCAGCGGCATCGTGCTCAACGCGAATCTCGAGGACTATAAGCTGCCGACGGTCGCGGACGCCCCGGATATCGTGCATGCCGCGCTCGACGTTCCCGACTTCCTCGCCAACGCCACAGGCGCCAAGGGCATCGGGGAGCCGCCGATCATTCCGACCGCGCCCGCCATCGCCAACGCGATCTTCGACGCCGTGGGCGTGCGGCTGCACGACACGCCTTTTACCGCCTGCCGCATGCTCGAGGCGCTGCAGGCGCCGCCCCGCACTCGGCTGTGCGACCGCGAGATCGGGTCGTGAAGCCGTTCGATTACGTGGCGCCCGGCTCGATCGAGTCCAGCGTGCACGCCCTGCGTGGCGCAAGCGCCGAGGAGGCCCGCCTACTCGCCGGCGGCACCGATCTGCTGCCGCTGATGAAGTCGCACATTGCCGCGCCGCGCCTGCTCGTCAGCCTGAAACGGGTGGCCGATCTGCCGCGCGACATCGTGCTCGACTCGGACGCGTTGCGCATCGGCGCCCTCGCCACGCTGGCCGACATCGGCGGCCACCCCGAGATCGCGCGCGACTTCGCGGCGCTTGCACAGGCCGCCGGCACGGCTGCGACCGCGCAATTGCGCAACATGGCGACACTCGGCGGAACCCTGCTGCAGCGGCCGCGCTGCTGGTACTTCCGCAACGAAAGCTTCCACTGCTGGCTCAAGGGGGGTGCCGAGTGCCATGCTCGCGCCGGCGAGAACGGCTTGCACGCGCTGTTCGATACCGGGCCGTGTCGCGCCGTGCATCCCTCGGATGTCGCCTGCGCCCTGATGGCTCTCGACGCCCGGGTGGAGCTGCGCTCCGCGCGTGCGGCCCGCAGCGTCTCGCTGCGCGAATTCTTCGCACCACCGACCGACGAGCGGCGCGTGGAGACCATTCTCGGCGCGCGCGAAGTCGTCACGGCGGTGCGGGTCCCGCGGCCCGCAGCAGGCTTTCGCAGCATCTATCTCAAGGCGATGGATCGTGCGGTGTGGGCATTCGCCACGGTCAGCGTGGCCGCGGCCGCGCGCGTCGAAGCGGGCCGCTTCGAGGATCTGCGCTTGGTGCTCGGCGGTGTCGCGGCCGTGCCGTGGCCCGTCGAGGATGCGTTCCGGAGCCTGCAGGGCGCGCAGCCCGACGAGGCAGCGATCGCGCAAGCTGCGCGCGACGCCTTGGCCGGCGCCGAACCGCTGCGCATGAACGGCTACAAGGTGCCGCTGGCCGAAGGCCTGATCCGCCGCGCGTTGCACGCGCTGCGCTCATGATTGTTGGACAAGCTTGTCTTCCCTTGTATGTTTGTTCCAAGAGGTATGGTTGTCTTCCCTCTCCCTCCGGGAGAGGGATCGAGGGTGAGGGAAATTATGCGTCGTGCTGACGATATCCCTCGCTTGCAGTGCGCGCATCGGCATGCAGGCCGATGCCGCTCGGCCGGCGCGGACCATGGTCCGCGAATTCCCGCCCTCACCCCCAGCCCCTCTCCCGGGGGGAGAGGGGAGCGCCGCTCGCTACGATCGATAGTCTCAGCACCGGCTCGCCGTCAGCAGCAGCGCCAGCGCATTCCAAACGATCGCGATCAACGCCAGGCCGCAAACCATGGTAGCGACGTGAGCCACCACGCGCCGGGTGTCGTCGCTGCGTCGTGCGATGCTGCCCTGCAGCCTGTCGGCGCGCCGTGCGATGACGTACAAGACGCCGAGCGATAACGCCGCTGCCAACAGCAGCAGCAAGGGCACGACACCCAGGCCGAGCCACAGCGCATACGAAAAACCGCGCGTGCAGGCGATCGCGGCGAAGATGTAGGTAAACAGGAACAACGCCGCCCACACCAGCAGGCCGCCGCAGAGAAAACGCACCGCGCGGGCGAAATCCAAGGACGGCGCGCTCATGCGCCGCTCCCTCGCAACCGCGGCGCGCTCATGCGCCGCTCCCTCGCAACAGCGGCGAGCCGTAAACGATCGCCAGCGCAACCAGACCCTGGCCCACGGCGTACAGCCAGAACAGGCGGCAATTGTCGAAGCTCACGCGCCGGATGCCATCCAGGAGCCCCGTCCAGGAGCGCGCGAGCAGGTATGCCGCCATGATGACGACCACCGCAACGAACAAACCCTGATAGGCGAAGAACGCATAGACGACGGCAGCGTACGCATGCTCGGTCGGAGCCAAGCCGGCACGGTACTGCCCGTAGAGCCCCACGCCGAATGCCGCGCACGCGGCCAGCAAGGCGATCCCGATTCCGAGGCGAAAACGCCGGTGGCCATAGCGCTCGAGCGCCTGCCGCGCCCACCGCAGCGCGAACGCCGAAGCCGCATACAGCAGGGCCGAAGCCAGCGGCCACGTCAGGTCGGGCAGTGCGCCGGGCAGCGGCGGCCACGCGCCCGGCGTGACGGTCCAATAGTAGAAGTACGCGAACGCGAGGCAGGCGAAGATCGTCCCGGACACGAACATCAGGACGACCATCGCCCACCAGGAATGCGAGTTGGGCCCAGTCATGTAGACCGGCAGCCGGGTGCCCTCGCCCACGTCCACCGGCGGATGCATCGGACCCTGGTCGCTCTGCCAGAGCCAGCGCCAGATGGCGACCAATGCGACCACGCCGCCGATCGCCGCGGGCAGCGTCATCTTCACGGTCAGGAGCAGGAAAAACGCCGCGGTCCCGGCGCCGGCTACGAGCGGCAACCAGCTCGGCCCGGGCAGGATCGCCAGGTACTGCGGCTGCGCCTCGAGGGGCGAAGTGACGATACTCTCGCGCCGGCCGGTGGCGGTGCCGGGAAGAAAATGCTGGCCGCTATCGACTTCGCGCGGCAACTCGGGATGGTTCCAGAGCGGATAGCGCGCCTCCACCCGCGGGATGCTGCGGATGCCGAAATCGTCCTGCGGCAGCCACTCCAGGGTGCCGGCGCGCCAGGGGTTGGTGTCGACCTTGCCCGCGACCCGCAGATGCAGAATGACGTCGATGAGCACCAGCGCGACTCCGGCCGCGAGTACGAACGCGCCCACGGTCGATACGAGGTTAAGCCCGTCCCAACCCAGATCGGGCGCATAGGTATGCACGCGCCGCGGCATGCCGCGCAGTCCCGTCCAGTGCATCGGCAGAAAGGTGACCGTGAAGCCGGCGAACATGAGCGCGCACGCACACTTGCCCAAACGTTCGGACAACGGGCGCCCCGAGATCATCGGCGCCCAGAAGTACAGCGCCGCGAACAACGGAAACACCATGCCGCCGATCAGCACGTAATGGAGGTGGGCCACGACGAAGTGGGTATCGTGCACCTGCCAGTCGTACGGGATCACCGCCAGCATGACTCCCGTGAGCCCGCCCAGCACGAAGGAACCGAAGAATGCGAGCAGGAACCAGGTCGGCGTTGCCTTGAGCACGTTTCCGCGCCATAGCGTCGCGATCCAGGCGAAGATCTGGATGCCGGTCGGAATGGCGACCGCCATGCTCGCGGCCGAGAAGAAGCTCATCGACAGCTGCGGCATTCCGGTCGCGAACATGTGATGCGCCCACAGCCCCATGCCGAGAATCGCCACGCCGATCAGCGCGGCGACAATCCAGCGGTAGCCGACCAGCGCCGTCTGCGCCAGTGCCGGCACCATCATCGAGATCATCCCGGCCGCGGGCAGGAAAATGATGTAGACCTCGGGATGGCCGAAAAGCCAGAACAGGTGCTGCCACAGCAACGGATCGCCGCCCTTGGCGGCGATGAAAAACGGCCAGTGCAGCGCGCGCTCGATCTCCAGCAGCAGCGTGGCCAGTATGACCGGCGGAAAACCGAACACGATCATCGCGCCCACGACGAGCATGGTCCAGGCGTAGATCGGCATCCTGCCGAGCGTCATACCGGGCGCGCGCGTGCGCAATACGCCAACCACGAGCTCGATCGCGCCGGCGATCGCCGAGATCTCGATGAAGCCGATCCCGAGCAGCCAGAAGTCCGCCCCGAGCCCGGGCGAATGCTCGTAGCTGGTCAGCGGCGGGTACATGAACCAGCCGCCGGATGGCGCAGCGCCGAAGAACAGCGTGCAGAAGAACACCGCGCCGCCGATGGCATAAGCCCAGAACGCGTATGCCGACAGGCGTGGAAACGGCAGATCGCGCGCCCCCAGCATCGGAGGCAGCAGGTACACCGCGACCGCTTCGATCACCGGCACGGCGAACAGGAACATCATCACCGTGCCGTGCATGGTGAAGAGCTGGTTGTAGAGCTGCGGCGAGACCAGATCGTTCTGCGGCGCTGCGAGCTGGACGCGCATCACCAGCGCGAGCACGCCGGCAAGCAGCAGGAAAACGAACGCGGTGCCGATGTACCACAGACCGACGTTGGTATTGTTCACCTCGGTCAATCGGCGCAACCCGGCCGGTACGGCCCACGCGCGCTCGAGGCGCTCGACTTCGTCCTCCGGGCGTGGCAGCGCGTTCGGCAAAGCCTTGCGCAGGCGCGACAGCCGCTCGCCCTCGGCCTGCATCAGTCCAGGCTCGCGAGATAGGCGGCCAGCGCACGCAGCTCCGGTCCGGCGAGATCCTTGCTCGGCGGCATGCGATTGCCCGGTTTGACGCGCTGGGGATCGGCGATCCAGCCGGCCAGCGTACCGACGTGATTGTCCAGCGTGGCGGCGGCAAGCGTTCGGCGCGAAGCCACATGGGTCAGGTCGGGGCCGTCGGTTCCGCGCGCCGCCGTCCCGCGAATGGCATGGCATTCGACGCAGCGCGCTTGCAGGAACGCCTTTCGCCCGCGTGCCAATTGCGCATTCGCGGGAGGACGCGCGGCCCCCGCCTGGCGCTCAAGCCACGCCCGATAGTCGGCGGGATCTTCCGCGATCACGATGAGCCCCATCAGCCCGTGCGGGCCGCCGCAATACTCCGCGCACTGGCCGCGGTAGACGCCGGCCCGCGACGCCTGCCAGACCAGCCGGTTCACGCGGCCCGGAATCATATCGACCTTGCCGCCGAGCGCCGGCACCCACAGGCTGTGGATGACGTCGCGCGTATGCAGCTCCAATTCGACCGCGTGCCCGACCGGAACCCGAATCTCGTTGGCCAGAACGATCGCCTCGGGCGCGTCACCCTGCAGTTGCTGCGACGGTTGCTTCGACGCCGAAGCGGCGGCAACCCGCGCCCCGCCGCACAATTCCTGCAGCAGCAAGGCCAGCTCGGAACCCGGCTTCGCGGGCGGGAGGTAACGCACCTCCCACCACCACTGGTGCGCGATCACCTGGATGCGCGCAACCGGCGAGGCTGGCGGGCGCGTCAACGAATTACCGATTAACAGCGATGCCACGAGCAGCACGCTGAGCACCACCACCGGAAAGGCGATGCCGCCGCCGAGCACGAACAGCGGGCTGCTGGCCGGCCGCGGCGAACCGAACATCGCTCGCATCGTGAGCAAGAGCACGAACAGCGTGATCGCGGCCGCGCCGATGTACATCGCGATACCGAGCGCATGAATCGTCTCGGCGGCGGCGCTCGCCGGCGCATGCACCGATTGCGCGGCGCACACGCCTCCTGCGGCGAGCAGCAACGCGCAAGCGGGCAGAAATGTCACCATACAAGCATCGCGGGCTGCATCCTCGAACCTGCGTGGCCTCCCTTCCCTCACCCCCAACCCCTCTCCCGGAGGGAGAGGGGAGCGTCGCGTGCCCGCCAGGCGGGCAGGTTCCTGGGGCCTGCGCAAGGTCGTCATCAGTGCAGGCTCAGCAGGTAGGCTGCCATGTTGCGCGCATCGACTGCGTCGACACCGACGGCCGGCATGGCAGTCGAAGGCACGAGCGCGGGCGGATCGACGATCCAGCGCGTGAGCATCGCCTCGGTGTTGGCGAATCGCCCGCTGATGTAGATGCGATTGCCGAAGCCCGCGAGCGGCGGTCCCACCAGGCCGACCGCGCCGCGCACGCCGGGAATGCGATGACATACTCCGCAATCGTGCGCCTGCAAGGCAGCTTGGCCCGCTCTTGCGTCGCCCGTGATCGGGGGGCCTGCCGGTTCGGCCCCGCATGCGGCCAACGCGGTCGCCAGGCAAACACCGGCGATGCATCGGACCGCATTCATTTCAGCCGCACGAGGTAAGCCGCGATATCGCGGGCATCGGCCTCGGTGAGCCCGGTATCCGGCATCGCGGTCTGCGGATCGACCGACTGCGGCTCCCGCAACCAGCGAACCAGGTTCTCGAAGTTGTTGGGCAAGGTGCCGGCGATGTACCTGCGACTGCCCATCGCCTCTAGCGGCGGCCCGGTGTGCGATTTCGGTCCGACGATGCCCGGGATTCGATGACATGCCGTGCACGCGTACTGCTGGATGACGACGCGGCCGCGAGCCGGGTCGCCCATCGCCTCTGGCCCCGCATCGGGTTCGCGCGGGCCGCAACCCGACGGCGAAATGCGGCTTCCCAGCCGCGCGTATTCGCGCGCGCTCATCCCGGGCAGCGTCTGCAGGAAGGCGACGGTGGCCCACAACGCGTCGTCGTCCAGGCGAAACTGCCACGCCGGCATTCCGGTCATCTTGATCCCGTAGCGGATGATCCAGTAGAGCTCGGCGGGAGACCAGTCGTGCGCAGCCTGCGACAAGGACGACGGCACGGGCAGCAATCCCTTGGCGAACTCGGCGCGCGCCACGCCCGGCGCGCCGTGGCACTGCTCGCAATGTGCCTTGAAGCACGCGAACCCGCGTGTCAGGGCGGCAGGCGCTTGCAGCGGCGGCACCTCGATGCCGCGCGAGTGATGCTCGACCGAACGGCGCAGCCCGATTTCGAGCGCAAGAAAGGTCGGCCGCAGGTGCTGTTCGGTGGCTGCGACGCTGTACCAGCCCGAATACATAAGCGCGGCCGCGCCGATCGCGCCAAGCAGGATGAGTAGGCCTGTGACCGCGCCGGCTACGCGTGCTGTCCGGGACGCCATCCGGACACTAGAGCGCCTCGGACTCGAGCGCAACGTACTGCGACCGACCGGAGCGAAGCACGAGCAGCGCAACCGGCTGACCGGCGCGCGCTTCAACCAGCCGATCAAACTCCGCGCGCGTGCGGAACGGAGCATCGCTGACGGCAACGATGACGTCGCCGCTCTGCAGCGTACCCGGCCGGGCCATATCGTCGGCGCGTTCTACCAGCAGCCCACAGGAAAACTTGCGTGCGTCCCGCTCTCCAGGAGCGACCTCGGTCAGCACCAGCCCGATCGTTCGCTTCGCCGCGCCGGCTACAACGCCCGAATGCGCAGAGGCCCACTCCGATGCGGAATCGACGATGATGGCCGCATGTAGCAAGGCGTTGCGTCGCCACAACTCGACATCGGTACGCGTGCCGGGTGCCGTGTCCGAGACTTCCCGCATCAGGTCCGACGGTTCCTCGATCGACTTGCCGCCGTATCCCAGCACGATGTCGCCGGCGCGGATGCCGGCGCGGCTCGCCGGGCTTTGGCTGCGAACGGCCGTGACCAGCGCGCCGCGCGCCGGATCGAGATTGAACGACGCGGCCAGAACTTCGCTCACGGGCTGGGCCTCGATGCCGAGGAAGCCGCGGGCGATGCTGCCTCGGCTGCGCAGTTGCTTGCTCACCTCGAGCGCGGTCTCGATGGGAATGGCGAACGACACGCCCATGTAGCCGCCGGTGCGTGTATAGATCTTGGAATTGATTCCCACCACCTCGCCGCTCAAATTGACCAGCGGCCCGCCCGAGCTACCCGGGTTGATGGCTACGTCGCTTTGCAGGAAGCGAGTCGGCGACCCGCTGGGCAAATTGCGTTCCTTGGCGCTGATGATTCCGGCCGTGATGGTATTGTCGAAGCCGAATGGGGAGCCGATCGCGGCCACCCAATCGCCGACGCGCAGCCGCCGCGAGCTGCCCACCGGTGCTGCGCGCAGCCCCCGCGCGCTCACCTTGAGCAGAGCGATATCGGTAGCGGCATCCATGCCCACGATCTTCGCCTTCAGCTCGCGCTTGGAGCCGGTCAGGCGCACATAGACTTCGTCGACGCCCTCGACCACGTGCGCGTTGGTCAGTATGTAGCCGTCATGGCCAAGCACGAAGCCGGATCCGAGCCCCGTCACCGTGCGCTGCGTTGCCTCGCCCATCAACTCGCGGTAGACATCGAAATGCCGCTCGGCGATTCCCGGAGCATGACGGACGAGCGAACGGGTGGTGATGTTGACCACCGAAGGACCGACGCGCTCGATCAGCCGGGTGAAATCCGGTAACCCTGAAACGCGGTCCGGCGCATTGGCCGGCGCCGGCGCCGGCGCTGCCGCCGCGACCTCGACCGCAAGGGCAGATTCCTCGCGCACGCCCTGCGGCACGGCGATGAAGACACCACCAGAGACGAGACAACCGGCGATGAACCACTTCGGCGCGGACATGGAGGTCTTGGCAGCTTTGTCTTTGTTATGGGACAGGCGGGCTCCTGCTCCACACAGGCAGGACGCGTCCGGTGGCATCCGTCGAGCAACCACCATGCCCGGCCTCAATTGGGGTTGCGGCCGCCGAACCCTGATTCAGTAGTGCCTATGCGTTTGTACTACAGCAGGTCGATCGAGCGTTGCCAGAGTCAACCCGATGCGAGGTGGCACACCGCAGAAATTCGCTGCGCGAGAGCAGCGCTACGCCGCAGCGGGCCCGCTATGCCGCGCCTCCGCCGCCAGCAGCTGCAGCAGCGACTTGCGCAGCGCGATCTGGTCCAGCAGCTTGCGACAATTGTAGTCGAGGCCGATCGTCCGCCGGCGCTGGTTGAAACGCCTGCATGCCGCGCGATACTGCACGAGCTGCAGCACGATGGCTTCGAGCAGTTGGCGATCATCGACCGAACGCTCACGATTGCCTGCGGATTTGGTGGTCATGCTCCTGCCTCCTTCGCTTGTTCTCGCAGGCGTTGAAGCAGCAAGCGTGCCAAAACAAATTCGCGTGGAATCAAACATTGCGCCAGCGCGACGAAGTTGGAATTGCCGGTTCGGCGAAGCAACTTACCGCGCGCGCCATCATGCCAGCCGGTTGACCAGGCAGTGGCCGGCCATCGTCAAGGAACTCCACCACGTCGACTCGGGTATGGAGTTTGCACGCGCGAACGCCATGCACACACGCCGGAGCGGCCTGCATCCTGCGCTCATGCAGGGACAGCCGCACATTATCGATCGGATCGTGGACTCCGCAGGCGCCTTGCAACGGGTACTGCGAGCGGAACCGCAACGGGTTGCACTGGATGTCCTGGTCGACGGGGCGGTGAGCCTCGCGCGACGTACGCTCGCGGCCGCCGCGCCGGCGATCGAAGTACGGCACGAACCGCACCCGTATATGTTGGAGGTCGACGCCGCGCGCCTGCAGCGCGCCATTGCCACCTTGATCGTGAGCGCCGTCAAAGGAAGGGCGCCGTTCGCGCCGTCGGTTGCCATCGTCTCTCATGGCAGCGCGGCCGGTGCCGACATTCGCATCACCCAGGCGGGTGCCGAGGTCGATCCACGCGCCTTGGGCGATAGCGTTCGGCACACCGATAGCAACCCGTCCACACTCGATCTGCAAATGGCCCTGGCGCGCCAACTGATCGACGCGCAGGGCGGATCGATCGTGCTGAGGGCGGCGGGCGGCGGCGTGCAGCCCAGTCTCGTAGTCCGCCTGCCGGCCAAAGCCGTCAAGCGGTTTGGCGGGAAACCGAAGACGTTCGCGCCCCCGGCACCGCTCGGCACGCGCCTGGACGGCGTTCATATCCTGCTGGTCGAAGACGACCCGGATGCTCTCGAGTTTCTTGCGCTCATCCTGCGCCAGACCGGCGCGACCGTCTCGGCGTTCCCCTTGGCCGCGCCGGCGTTCGACTTTTATTCGCGCAGCGAGCGGCTGCCCGACATCGTGGTTTCGGACATCGCGATGCCGGTCGAAGACGGCTACAGCCTGATGTGGCGCCTGCGGGCGTGGGAGCTGAACCGCGGGCGCATTCCTGTTCCTGCCGTGGCCGTGTCGGCTTTCGCCCGCGATGAAGACGTGCAGCGCGCCCACGCCCACGGCTTCGACGTTCACGTGCCGAAGCCGGTGGACGCCAGTCAGCTGATCAGCCTCATCGCCGCCTGGACGCGTTCCTCGCCTTAGCACGGCGCGCCCACACACCGCAGCACTATCGAGATGCGACCACACCGGAGCGCTGCAGGGGGCGCGCGCCGCACGCGTTCGCGGCGCTTCCTTCCGTATTATTTTCCGGGCCCGGACCGACTTTACAGGTTTCCGCCGTCTGAAAGGCTTGCACGTCTGTGCGAGAGCTGCGGCTTTCGCCAAGCCGAACATCGGCTTGCACTTTTGCGCGGCAGCGTTGGCGTTCCGGCATAGCTCTTGCAGACGAGCGTTCTTATAACCGCGCTGGGAGCTCTCATGCAACAAGGCCTGGAACTTCGTACCACGCAACAATTGACCCTTTCGCCGCAGATCGTGCAGGCGATCAGGATCCTGCAGCTCTCCGCGGCCGACCTCGAACACGAGGTGGAAGAGGCCCTGGCAAACAATCCCTTTCTGGAACGCGCGGAGACCGCCGCGCAACCGGCCGCAGCATCGACCACGGCCACGACGACGGCCTCTACCGAAGACGAGGTTGCGGAGCCCGCCCAATCTGTCGCAGCCGCCTCGGAAAGCGACGACGATGGCGAAGGCCACGACCCCTGGACCAGCGTATCGCCGAAGCGCAACGACGACGAGCGCCCGATCGGCGAAGGTTATGCGCTCAGCGTGACCTTGCGCGATCATCTGGTCGAACAGCTGGCCGGCAGCCGCCTGAGTGAATACGACCGCCTCGTCGTGGAGATCGTAATCGACGGCCTGGACGACGATGGTTATCTGCGCCAGACCCCGGAAGAGCTGCTTTCGACGCTGCCCAAAGGTCATCCGGTTACCGTGGAGGACGTGGACGTGGCGATCCGCTTCGTGCAAAGCCTCGATCCTGCCGGCATCGGAGCGCGCAACCTGGCGGAGTGCCTTGCGCTGCAGCTCGATCGCGCCTGCGATGCAGGCGACGAGTTGCCGATCGCCAAGCGCATCGTTCGCGAGCACCTCGATCTGCTCGCCTTGCACGATTCCACCCGTCTCGCGCACAAGCTCAACGTGACCGAAGAAACGGTCCGGCGCGCCAACATTCTCATTCGCAAGCTCAACCCGAGGCCCGGGGGGCAGTTCAGCGAGGCGCAGGCGCGCTACGTGGTGGCCGACGTCATCGTGCGCAAAGCCAACGGCAAGTGGATCGCCTCGATTCATCCGCAGGCACTGCCCAACATCCAGATCAATCAGATCTACGCGGATGCGCTGCAGCGCGACCGCTCGGGCAACGGCGCTCTTACACGCCACCTGCAAGAGGCCCGCTGGCTGATCCGTAACGTGCAGCAGCGCTTCGAGACGATCCAGCGCGTGGCGCAGGTCATCGTCGACCGGCAGCGGCGCTTTCTCGAACTGGGCGAGCTCGCGATGCGTCCGTTGATGCTGCGCGATGTCGCACGCGAGCTCGGTCTGCATCCTTCGACGATATCGCGCGTCACCAGCAACAAATACATGGAGACGCCAACGGGATTGATCGAGCTCAAGCGCTTCTTCTCCAGCCGGCTTACCAACGAAGAGGACGGCTCGAGCTGCTCTTCCACCGCGATTCGCGCCCTGATCCGGGAGTTGATCACCGCCGAAGATGCGCGTAACCCGCTTTCCGACGTGCAGATCGCGCGCATTCTCGCCAGCCGCTCGATCAAGGTCGCACGGCGCACCGTAGCAAAATATCGCACGGCACTGCGCATACCCTCGGTGGAAGCGCGCCGCATGTCGGTGACCGGAGTCGAGCCCTTGCGCCCCGCGCCGCCGCGGCCGATCGCTGCGCTCGCATCGGAACGGCGCTGGTCGAAGCGCAACCAGCAGGCGCCGAAACCCGACGCGCCGGGCGAGCTGACGCCTTCTCCTTCGGTCTAGCTGAAGCCGCCTCGTCCTTTAGCGCCGGTCGCACGCGCACGTAGCGTGCGACCGGCGTTTTTCCTTTTGGGAAGGCACGGCGTGTGCGCAACTCGTGCGCGCTGCCGTTCTGACGTGGAGTGAGGCGTGCCGCCCATCGATTGGTCTCAGGTCTGGAACCTCACCGTATCGCCGTGGGAGCTCGTCATACGCGGCAGCGTCATGTACTGGTTCATCTTCATCGCCTTTCGCACCCTCATGCGCCGCGACATCGGATCGATCGCGATCTCCGATGTCCTGTTCCTCATGCTGGTAGCCGACGCGGCCCAGAACGCGATGGCCGGCGAATATCGCTCGATTACCGACGGCATCATCCTGGTGGTAACCCTGTTGGCGTGGAACATCGTGGTCGACTGGCTGGCCTACGCCTCGCCCGCGCTGCGGCGAGTGCTGGCGCCGCGCAGCATTCTGCTGGTGCGAAACGGAGCGCTCATTCGCCCCAACCTGCGCAAACAATTCATCACCGAAGACGAGCTGTGCGCGAAGCTGCGCGAGCATGGCGTCGAGGATCTCGCCAAGGTGAAGGAGGCTTTCCTCGAAGCCGACGGCGACGTGAGCGTCCTCAAGCGCTGAGCCGAGGCCATCAACGCTGAGCCGAGGCCATCAACGCTGGGCCGAGGCCATCAACGCTGGGCCGAGGCCATCAACGCTGGGCCGAGGCCATCAACGCTGGGCCGAGGCCATGGCGGGCATGGGTGCTGCGCCGGCATTTTCCGTCTCAAACCGATCAGAGGAGCACGCGATGAGTGACGTCACCGCTTCCGCGCCCAAGGGAAAGGCGCCGTCCGCGCCGTCCCCCGGAGGCGCCCAAATCGTCGGCACGCCGCAGGATTCGTCCGGGCCCGGGCCGCGGCTGATGCTTGCCAGCACCCTGGAGGGCGATCCGGTCATCAATCGCGAAGGCGATAAGCTGGGCACGATCGACGAGATCATGCTCGATGTGCCGATGGGACGGATTGCCTACGCCGTGCTGTCGAGCGGCGGTTTTCTGGGCGTGGGAGACAAGCTCTTCGCCATCCCATGGGGAGCGCTCACTCTGGATACCGACAACAAGTGCTTCATTCTCGATGTGTCGAAGGCGCGTCTGGAAAAGGCGCCCGGTTTCGACAAGGACCACTGGCCCTCGCTCGCCGATCAAAGCTGGACGCGCAACGTGCATAAATACTACGTCACGCCGCCGTATTGGGAATGAGGCGTGGCCCTCTGCGGCCGTCAGCCTAGCCGGCCTCTGCCGCCGTCAGCCGGTTCTCGACCCGCTCAACGCCTTCGATGCTGCGTGCTATCGTGAGCGCGCGCTCGACTTGCGCCTGATTCGCGAGCCGCCCCGTGAGCGTGACGACACCGCCAGTCGTATCGACGTCGATGCTCGTGCCGGCAACGCCGTCGTCGGCCAGCAATGCCGTTTTCACCTGGGCCGTCAGCCCGCCATCGCTCAGCAATCGCCCGCTCGTCTGCGCGCCCTCTTTGATGATTTCGCCTGCCTTGCGCGCGAATTGGCCGGTCTCGCGAGCGCCCTCGCGGGCCACTTCTTCGGCCTTGGACAGCGCCTGGTTGGCGCTGCGCACAGCTTCCGACGCACTCTGCGCCGCGCGATCTTCCTGAGCGCGGTCACAGCCCACTGTGAGCACGGCAACGCCCAACGCCGCCGCAACAAGCCGAAGTCGTATACCGCCGCAGCAGCCGTTCATCTCGCGCTTTCCTTCCCGTGTCCCGAGGCGTGCGCCATGGCTGCGCACAATGCCAATGCCGGCAAACAAAGCGCCGGCAACCTTGGGGCTGCCGGCGCGAGCAGGCTTGATGCGCTGAACCTTCGGATCGTCAGATCGGCGGCCGGCGACCCATGACCGCGAACACGATTGCCAGGATGATCCCAATCACTGCCAGGGCCCACGCGATATTGACCGCGGTACCCGCAATGCCGCTGAAGCCCAGCACAGCAGCGATCAACGCGATGACGAAAAATGTGACTGCCCATCCGATCATGGCCATCTCCCGATAAGTATGAAAGTCTGAGGTTGATTCGCCTCGCTGCCGGTTGCCGCGGGAAATCGGGGCGCCTGCACGGGCTTGCCTCCTCACCGCAAACAGCAGGCCCGCGCATCCGACCGGATTCTCGTTCAACGCGCGGCCATCGAAGCGCTGCGCTGATCGGAAGACATGGCTCCGGCCTGCTGCTCCACGCTCGCAGGGAATCGCATGACGACGCGACGCTTCCCCGGCCCGACGTTGACCTGCTGCGTACGAGTCTCACCGCTAAACTGCGCCTTGACGGTGTAATTTCCCGCCGGCAGCCTGGCCATCAACCATGGCCCGTCGGTGACGGTCGAAAGCACGTTGTTGCCGCGTGCATCGGCGATATCGACCTGGACAGCAGACAGGTATTCGCCCTCGGGCGCATAGGCAAATTCGAGCTGCAGGTTGTATTGACCCGACTGCGCGGCAAGTTGCTGGCGCGCGGCCAAACCCACGCCGCCGCTGGTGAATTCGACGCCCGAGGCACTGCGGCTGGCATCGCTTCGAGCCGGTTGGCCGGACTGCGGTTGGCCGGACTGTGCCTGCGCCATGCTGCCGACGATGGCGAATGACGAGGCCAGGACAAGGGCTGTAAAAGGCTTGCGTTTCATTTCTGAAGCTCCTTTTGTGGTTTACTGGAAAAGAACCCTATGCAACGGGCGTGCCGCTCGCGCTCCATGCAATTACGCGGTCCGTCGGGGCGCGCTCACATCAAGCTGCGGCCGGGATGCCATGGCAGCAGGTGAGTGAGCGCTCGAGGGCCCACGGGCATGTTTGGCATTTTCGCGGGTACGGCCGATGCAAGAATCGAGAAATAGTGCGCCCGCCAAGCCTGTGCGAGTGCGGGCGCCCGGCAGGCGGCGTGGCTGTGCGCGGCACCCGAGGCGCGTGGCAAGCCCTCGGCGCATGTGCCGGCCCAAAGGGTCCGCGGGAGACGAACAATGGAGGGATTCGCAATGGACACCGCGCCATACGCCAGTTCTGCCGTGAACGAACCCGAGTTGAGTTACGTGGGTTCCCCGGGTTGCGGGCGTTTCGTGCAATCGCAAGCGGCTGACCCAATCGTCGGCGTGGTTCTCGCCGGCGGTCAGGGTTCGCGACTCGCTCCCCTGACGATGGACCAGGCCAAGCCCGCCGTCCCGTTCGGACCGCAGCATCGCATCATCGATTTCGCGCTTTCGAATCTTTTCAACTCCGGGCTTGGCCCGATCCACGTTCTGGTTCAGCATAACGCCAGCTCCATCACGGACCACTTGCGGCTCGCCTGGCAGCCGTTGATGCGAAGGGGTGCTCTGAAAACCGTGCAGCCACGCGGGCGCGTGTTCAAAGGCACGGCGGACGCGGTGCGGCAAAGCATCGATGCGCTCGGGCTCGAGCGCGGCGGTGTCGTGGTCGTGTTCGGCGCCGACCACGTCTACCGCATGGACGTAAACCAGATGATCGAATTCCATCGGGCGCACGCAGCCGACGTAACCGTGGCCGCGTTGCCCGTTGCGCGCACTGAGGCGCGTGCCTTCGGGGTGATCGGCTGCGATCGCGACGGGCGCATCGCGAGCTTCCTGGAAAAACCCGACGATCCCCCGGGCATGCCGGACGAGCCGTCGAAGGCGCTGGCGTCGATGGGCAACTATGTCTTCAACGCCGACTGCCTGCTGCGCGCGCTGCGCGAACCGGCAGGCCGCGAGGAACCCGATTTCGGCCACGACGTGCTGCCGCGCCTGCTGCGACAGGGCAGCCGCGTGTACGCCTACGACTTCGCATCCAATCGCGTCCCGGGTACGCCGCCTTACGAGCAGCTTGCGTATTGGCGCGACGTCGGCACGGTCGACGCTTATTTCAACGCGAATCTGGACACCCTCGGCGCCCAGCCGGTGTTCGATCTGTCCAATCCGCACTGGCCTATTCGCATGGCAGCCCGCTCGTGGCCACCGGCCCGCCTGGTACGCAGCAGCCTCGGCAATAGCCACGTCGGTGCGGGCGCGCTCATTCGTGGCGCCGCGATACGAGACTCCATCATCCGTCGTGCCGCGATCGTCCAAGACGGCGCCGAGCTCGAGCAGTGTGTCGTCATGGACCACGGCCACATCGGCAAGGGCGCTCGGTTGCGGCGCACGATCGTCGATTGCAACGCCGTCGTCCCGCCCCACGCGCGCATCGGATTCGATCCGGAGTACGACGCACGTTACTGGACGGTAACGCCCGAGGGCATCACCGTGGTGGGCCATACGGCTTGCGCGGCGGCGACAACAGCGTGAACGTGCTGCTGCCGTGCGCGTGCTAAGCTCGTCACGCATCGCCCTGGCCGTGTAGTCGCTAGTCGTTGCCTGCGCTCGCTGCAATGGCGATCCGGGCGCGGGCGGATTGCAACGGATCATCTCATGCGCATTCGACAAGTCAGGCTGCGGCTACTTCTCGCGCTGCTGGTACTGGCGGCCATCGTACCGGTCACGTTGCTGACGGTAAGTCTGCTGCTGCGCTTCTGGAACGATCAGGTACAGAGTGCGGAGCAGCGCAATGTCGAGACCGCGCGCGCCATATCGGTATCGGTCGAGCAGGAGATCGAGGGGGCGATCGCGGCCCTGAATGTCATGAGCACGTTCGACGTCTTCGACGCGTGGCGGCTGTCCCGCTTTCAGGACGCGGCGCTGCGGCTGGTCGGGCAAAGACCGGGATGGCTGGGGCTGATCCTGGTCGATCCGGCGGGAGGCCTGCTGGTCAACACCGCCTATCCGTCCGCGGTTGGCGGCACCCACAGGCCATCGTGGGCGAGCACGGTTGCAAGCACGCGGCGCGCGGCCGTGTCGGAGCTGTTCGAGGATCCCGCGAGCCGGCAGCGCTTCGTGGTCGTCGCGGTGCCGGTGATGCGCAATGCGTCGCTGCAATTCGTGCTTGCGGCGCAGATCAGCACCACGGCGTTCGCCAACCTGCTCGCGCGCCAGAGCGCCCCAACCGAGGGTGTCATCAGCTTGATCGACGGAGCCAAGCGCATCATCGCCGGCACCCACTCCGAGCCCGGCATGGTGGGCAAACCGGCCAACCCGGATCTGGTCGACGCGGCCACCCGCATGGACGAAGGCGCATGGCGCGCGCAAATGCCAAGCGGCGCCGAGGCGTACGCCGCGCTCAGCCGCTCGCCGCTTACCGGATGGACGGTGGCCGTGACGCAGCCGAGCGAAGCGATCGACGGGCCGATCCGGCATGCCTTCTGGATGCTGGCGGCCGTGGGGCTGGTGGTTCTGGCGGCGGCAATGACGATCGCGCTCTCGCTCGGACGCACATTGATCCGCAGCCTCGCCGCGGTTACGGTCGCCACCGAGGCGCTGGCGCGCGGCCACAGCGTCTCTTCTCAGCCATCGGCGCTGGTGGAAATGGAACAGCTGTGGGGCGGCCTGCGCGAGGCGCAAGCGATCCTGGAGCGGCGGCTGCACGAGCGCGACCAGGCGGATCGCGACCGCCAGCGCGCGCTCGAGGCCGAGCGCATCGCGCGCGAAACGAGCGAAAAGGATCAGGGCCGCCTGGCAGTCACGTTGAGCAGCATCGCCGATGCGGTGCTGGCCACCGACTCGTCGGGTGGTGTAACGATCCTCAACGAAGTTGCGCAGGCGCTGACCGGCTGGAACGAATCGGGCGCGCTCGGAAAGTCGATCGACGAAGTGTTCCGGCTCGTGGACGAGCACACCCGGGAGCCGCTGGAGAGCCCGGTGGCCCGGGTTTACCGGGAAGGCAGCGCCCACGGCGGCGCGCATCCCATGCTGATCGCACGCGAAGGGTGCGAGCTGCCGATCGAGTACAGCGCGGCGCCCATCCACTCCGCGGACGGGCGCCTGCTCGGCACGGTGCTCGTATTCCGCGACGCAACCCGGGCGCGCGAAACCGAACGCATGCGCGAGGCGCTGCTCGCACGCGAGCAACAGGCGCGGCAGGATGCCGAACAGATGAGCCAGAGCAAGGACGAGTTCGTCGCAATGATCTCGCACGAGCTGCGCGCGCCGCTCAACGCGATCTACGGCTGGGTGCAATTGCTCCAGGGCGGGACGCTCGATGCGACCCAGCAGAAGCGCGCCATCGAAGTGATCGAGCGCAGCACCCGGGCGCAGACTCAGTTGATCGACGACCTGCTCGACATGTCGCGCATCATCCGCGGCAATCTGCGCCTGGACCTCGCGCCCACCGAGCTGCCGGCGGTGCTGCATGCGGCCATCGAATCGGTGCGTCCGTCGGCCGCCAGCAAGAAGCTCGAGCTGCAGCCGGCGCGGATCGAGAGCGTAACTGTGCTCGCCGATCCTGATCGCCTGCAGCAGATCTTCGCCAACGTGCTGGTGAACGCGATCAAGTTCACTCCCCAGGGCGGCCGCATCGAGATCGGTCTTGCCCGCGAAGGCTCCGAGGCCGTCGTGCGCATCGCCGACAACGGACTCGGCATCGAGGCCGACATGCTGTCGCATATCTTCGAGCCGTTTCGGCAGGCCGAAGCCGGCGGCGGCAAGCGTTCTCGCGGCGGCCTCGGCATCGGGCTTGCGCTCGTGCGTCACCTGGTGCAGAACCACGGCGGCAGTGTCCAGGCGGCAAGCGACGGTGCGGGAAAGGGCACGACCTTCACCCTGCGGTTGCCGGCATTGCTGGCAGACGCGTCCATAGAAGAGCCGGCCGCTCCGCCGCCCGACCACGCAGGCCGGATGGCCGGGCTAGGCTAGGCTGAGCCCGGATATCACCAGGTCCGTCACGAAGCGCAGTCAAGAT